>CAMOUZ010000103.1 GCA_946626795.1 uncultured Clostridia bacterium | reverse complement strand
GCTTGCTTCCGCCTGTTTTCCCGCCTTTGCCTTATGCTCGCCTCGGGCTCGGAAACGTGGCGATCTTGCTCGCTTTGATGTGGTACGGTCTCCCTTCCGCTTCCGTCATTCTCGCCTTAAAATGCGTGATTTTGGGGCTTTTTTCGGGCGCGCCCGTTTCCATTCTTTATTCCCTTGCGGGCGGCGTTCTCTCGATGTTTTCGATGTACGGGCTTCTTCGCCTCGGCGCGAATGGTCTCCCGACGGTCAGCGCTGTCGGCGGGATCTTGCATACGGTGGGACAGGTGCTCGTTGCGATGGCGTTTACGGGCACAGCGTCCGTCGCCGCGCTCCTTGTCTATCTCGCCCTTTTCGGCGGGATCGCAGGTGCACTTACGGGCGTTCTCGCTTATTTCACGGATAAGATCGTCGGTCGTTTCGGGAGGAAAGAGGATGAGTCTGGAAAGTGAAGTGTTCAAGTGGAGAAAGGTGCTTTCGGAGCGCCTCTTAGACTGCGGCTTTCATTTTTACGAAGGCATCTACTCCCTTAAATGTCCCTTGACGGAGGGGTTCAGCGTCCTTTTGACCTATGACGGCGAGAGTTTCAAAGGAAAGGTCTTTGACGATGAGCTCGAAGAGGAATATACGAATTTTCGCTTGGAGGACGCTACGGGTGCTTTCGTTACGGGGATAAAACGTGCCTATATCGATTTTTTGGAGGAGGTGCGGGATCGTTGCTCGGAGCCGCGCCTGTTTCTCACGGAGCAGTCCGTCCGCCTCGCGGAGAGAATTCGCCGCATATACGGCGTCGAGCCCGAATTCCTTTGGAATAAGTTTCCGCATTACGGCGTATTTCGAGAGCCTAAGGGCGGAAAATGGTTCGGGATCATTATGAATCTTGACCGCGGAAAGGTCGCCGCAGGCGAGAGCGGCGAGAGTGACGTAATGAATGTCAAGCTGGATGAAGAAGCCGCCGATTATCTCGAAAAAGGCGCCTATTCCTGCTTTCATATGGACCATAAATATTGGGTCAGCTTGATCTTGGACGACCGCCTATCGGACGACTTTGTCTTCGAGATGATCGAGAAAAGCTATCAAAACGCGGAAAAAGCAGGCGTTAAAAAGGGAAGAGGGAAGAACGTCCTGCGTTGACGCGAGCTTGCCCTCTCGATCCTACGCCTCCGTCCCATCGAGCCCGCCCTTAGCGTCTCTTCGATTTCGCGTTTTATGAAGACGTTTTGGCTTGAATTATATATATTGGATAAAAAAGGCGAGAAAACCTCGCCTTTTTGTTTCTATTGTCCGAAATTACGGGTTCCTCTATTATATTAAATGGGCGGTGTGAGGTGGAGCGTGATGTTGCTTCGCGTATCGAGATCCGCTTCATAGCCTTCGAAGATGATATTCTGAGCGTATTTGCGTGCGCGCGCTTCGAGAATGGGGTTTGTCACCGTCCAAGCGAGGAGCTTCGGCGCGCGTACGTAGAGCAGGAAAGCCCGCCTCTCATTGAGATCCGTCACGTCATAAGAGATGAAATCGGGCCGGATGATCCGCGTCCAATAGAGAGAGAAATTCACCACGTCGCTCGCAAGCATCCCGAGGGGAATGTCAGGGACGTGCTTGCGATACCAAGAGAGAGCCATAGGGCTGAAAGATTGTATGGCGTAATTCCCGATATAACCTTCGAGCGCCTCCGCCACGAGCGCGGCGACCTGCGTATGGATATAGGTCTTGATCTCGATGAGGAGCCCCGTGCGACCGTTCACGTAGTCGAGAACTTGACGGAAGGTGGGGATCTTTTCATTCACGAAGGGGAGAGTGTAGCGGCAGAGTTGTTCGTAGGTGAGATCTCTGATCTCGATATTCTCGCCGAAAATACGTTTGAGATTATTGTCGTGGAAAACGGCGAGCTCACCGTCCGCAAGGATATGTACGTCGATCTCGATATTATAGCCTTTCTGAATGGCGCGTTCATAGGCGGCGAAAGAATTCTCGAAGACGCCGGGGCCGTGCAGTCCGCGGTGTGCAATGGGCTTTTCAAAAAGCCAACTATGATCTCTGACGGGGATTTTCGATCGTGCCATCTTTTTCTCCTTGTATCTTATTATCATTATAACATAACTTTTGATTCTGTAAATACTTTACCTCAGAAAAAAAATATTATATAATATTTTAGTCGCAGATCGCGGCAATTGTGCATATGGATAGAGATCATATCAGGAATTTTTGTATCATAGCCCATATCGATCACGGAAAAAGCACCTTGGCGGACCGCCTTATGGACGTCACGGGCACCGTGCCGGAGAGGGAAGCGAAAGAACAGCTTCTCGATAATATGGACATCGAGCGCGAGCGCGGCATCACCATCAAGCTCCAACCTGTCCGCATGTTTTATAAACTGGACGGCGAAGAATATATGCTGAATCTCATCGACACTCCGGGACACGTGGACTTTACCTATGAAGTCTCCCGTTCTCTTGCGGCGTGCGAGGGCGCGGTGCTCGTCGTGGACGCCACCCAAGGCGTGGAAGCCCAGACCCTGACGAATGTGTATCTCGCCATCGACAACGACCTCGAAGTCATCCCCGTGATCAATAAAGTGGATCTTTCCGGGGCGGACGTCGAAGGGACGAAGAAGGAGATCGAGGATATTATCGGGATCTCCGCCGCGGACGCCCCCGCCATCAGCGCGAAAACGGGGCTGAATGTCGAGGCTGTCCTCGAAAGCATCATTTATAATCTTCCCGCGCCGAAAGGGGATGCGAAGGCTCCCTTGAAAGCGCTTATTTTTGACTCCGTCTATGATAATTATAAGGGCGCTATCAGCTTTATCCGCGTGGTGGACGGCAGTGTGAAAGTCGGCGATAAGATCAAGATGTTTAGCACGGGTAAGGTTTTCGACGTCACGGAAGTGGGTGTTTTCACCCCTAAAATGGTCCCCGTGAAGGAGCTTTCCGCGGGGGAAGTCGGTTATCTCGCGGCGAGCATCAAGAACGTCTCGGATACGGCTGTCGGCGATACGATCACCTTTGCGGTGGACGGCACCAAGGAGCCCTTCCCGGGGTATAAACAGGTTAAGCCCGTTGTTTTCGCGGGCATTTTCCCTGCGGACGGAAGTAAGTACACGGAGCTTCGCGAGGCTTTGGAGAAGCTCAAACTCAATGACGCTTCGCTTTTCTTTGAGCCTGACGTATCTGCGGCGCTCGGCTTCGGCTTCCGCTGCGGATTCTTGGGTCTCCTTCATATGGAGATCATCGAAGAGCGCTTGGAGCGTGAGTTTAATATCGATCTCGTCACCACGGCGCCCAGTGTTTCCTATAAAGTGCATAAATACGGCGGTGAGGTGATGAACGTGGATAATCCGTCCCATCTTCCGTCTCCCTCCGAGATTGACTATATGGAAGAGCCCATCGTCAGGGCGAATCTTTTCACGCCGCCCGAGTACGTCGGACCTATTATGGAGCTTTGTCAGGGGAAGAGGGGGATCTTTATCGATATGAGTTATGTCGATACCTCCCGCGCGAAGCTTATCTATGACATCCCGCTCGCCGAGATCGTTTATGACTTCTTCGACGATCTGAAATCCCGCACCCGCGGCTATGCGAGCATGGATTATGAGATCATCGGCTTTAAAAAGAGCGAGCTTGTGAAGCTCGACATTATGCTGAACGGCGAGATATGCGACGCGCTGAGCCTCATCGTCCATAAAGATGACGCGTATGGGCGCGGCAGAGGGATCGCGGAGAAACTCAAAGAGGTCATTCCCCGTCAGATGTTCGAGATCCCCATTCAAGCGACGGTCGGGGGCAAAGTCATCGCCAGAGAGACCGTGAAGGCGATGCGTAAGGACGTTCTCGCCAAGTGCTACGGCGGCGATATCACCCGCAAAAAGAAGCTCCTCGAAAAGCAGAAAGAGGGCAAAAAGCGTATGCGCCAAGTGGGCAGCGTTTCCCTCCCGAGCGAAGCTTTCATGTCGATTTTGAAGCGGTGAAAAAGGACTTTTTCGGCGATTTTTCGCTGTATATCCACATCCCGTATTGCGTCTCCAAATGTGCGTATTGTGATTTTCTCTCTTTTTCGGATCAGAGCTCGAAGGAGGACTATTTCGACGCGCTTTGCGCCGAGATCCGCAAGATGGGAAGGAAGTATCCCCGCGAGGTGAATAATGTCTATTTCGGCGGGGGCACCCCTTCTGTTTCTGCTTCCTTTTTCCCGAAGCTGAAAGAAGCCTTGTTTTCCTCTTTTGACGTCAGAGCGGACGCGGAGATCAGTATGGAATGCAATCCCGAGAGCGTGACGGAGGATTTCGTCAAGGCTGCCGAGGATCTCGGTGTAAATCGCGTCAGCCTCGGCGTGCAGTCTCTTTCCGATACTCTTTTGCGGTACATCGGACGGGTCCACGATCGCAAGCAAGCGCTTCGCGCCT
>CAMOUZ010000102.1 GCA_946626795.1 uncultured Clostridia bacterium | reverse complement strand
TTCGGAGGTCTTCGGGAAGCCGAGCCCCTCAATCATCCCCCGCGCCGAGGTATTCCAGCGCCGACGCCGCGGGCACGGGCTTGGAATCTCCGTACCGCGTGAAGAACATAAAGATGAATGCGATCACCACGCAGATAGCGGAATAAAGGAAGAGGTATTGATCCTCGAAGTAATCCATCACAAGTCCCGAGATAAAGGGGGTGATCGCCTGCGCGCTCATCGTGGAGATATAATAATATCCCGTGTATTTCCCTACGCTGGACGAGGAGGAAAGCTCCAAGACCATCGGGAAGGTATTCACGTTTGTGATGATGAGACCGAAGCCCGAGATCAGATAGAAGATCGCAAAGAGATATTTCGCCATATGGTCCGGCTTCACAAAGAGGAAGACGAGGATGAAAGAGACGACGGACAAGAGGAATCCCAAAAGGACGCTCTTGCGCCTGCCGATCTTCACGGCGAGGATGCCGACGGGGATAAAAGCGATCGCCGAGACGGCCATGGAAACCCCCGAAATGACGGAAGCCACCGCCGCGGACTGATTCAAGACCTTCGTGCAATACACGGAGAGATTGGAGGAGATGGCGTTATAGCCCATAAACCACATAAAGGTGGAAGCGAGGATGAAGAAAAAGCTCCTGCGATAAGCGCGCTCGTGCTTCTTCTTGGCGGCGAGGAGCGCTTCGCCCGTCAGCGCGGCGCCGTCCTCTCCCTTCTCCTCATGCTTATGAAGAATGATCTCTTCCGCTTCGTCGTCATTGCTGATGCCGTATTTCTCGCATTCTTTCTTACAATCCTCGACGTATTGATTCTCATTCACAAGGAAGAGGAAAGCGACGAGGATCGCCACCATGACCGCGGCGCAGATCGCAAAAATCTGCGTGAAAGGATTCTCCGCGATGAGGAAGCCGACGGTATAAATCACAAAGGCAAGCGCGCCGCCCACGCCGCCCATCAGGTTTATCATCGCATTTGCCTGACTGCGCAAGGGCTTAGGGGTGACGTCCGGCATCAAAGCCACCGCGGGAGAGCGGAAGCTCGCCATCGCCACCAAGACGAGGAAGAGCACGGCGAGATAGATCCCGATACGCTCGGGATGCACTTTGGTGATCTTCGTATTCACTTCCTCGCTCGCAAAGACCGCGATGCCCGGCTCCACGAACTTTTGATAATCGGCGTTATGCTGCTTGATCTCGTTATACTCATCTTCGGTGATCTCCACCTTCTGCGAGATCCTCGTATAGCCCGAGACGGTGGTCTCGATGCGATAAAACTTATTGCCGTCTTTCTCAATCTCGCGAACGCCGTACGAGGCGATTTCAAGATAAGCTTCGAGAGTGTTCTTATCATTCAGCTTCAAGTAGTCGTGATCGGAATAAGCATATCCGACGCCCGACTTCGCGGGAGTCTCGTACATCATTTGATAAAACTGCTCCGAAGAAGTATAGACCGTGCCGTTTGACGCCTCATATGTGAAGTCCGCCGTGGTCTCCACCGCGTAGATATCCTTGCGAAGAGCGGTGGCGTCTTTGAGCTGCGCCTTTGCCGTGATGGGCACGAAGATCATGATGACGACGGCGAGGATGGTCCCGATAAAGAGGAAGGGGGTGCGCTTGCCGTATTTGCTATTGACCTTGTCCGACCACTTGCCGAAAATGGGCAGGAGGAAGAGGGAGAGCACGTTATCAATGCCCATGACCACGCCGCGGAGGCTGTTCGACAAGCCGAAAGCGCGTTCGAGGAGGAGAGGAATGACAAAGTCATACGCCGTCCAAAAGAGCATAATGATGGCGAAAGCCAAGCCCACTTTTATCGTTCTTTTATAGTTCAATTTCATACTTCACTCCCCTTTTCATCTTTTACGGAAAGGCGCGCAAGGTAAGCGTCCGTTTCCAAAAGAACGCCGCCTTCTCTGATGTATTGTTCGTATTTCCAAAGCTCTGCCGTTTTGACGGTAAAGCCGTATTTCTCCGCGAGGAACTCCGTAAATCTGTCGGGACGGAGGGTCGTATTCCCCGCCGCAAGACAGACATTCAGACTGTCGGGATAGATCTTCACGCCGTTCACCATCGGCGCCACGTCTTTCACCGTGGTCTCCCCTTTCTTGGTGATGGGCATTTCGAGGGAAAGAAGATTCACCACGCCCTCCACCTCTCGCCTGACCTTTTCCGCGCCGATCTGTTTTACGGCGTAATCCGCCGCCACCGTCCGTCCTGCGATATTCGGGTTGCTTTCAAGGGTGAAGGCTTTGGTCGCCTCCAAGCCCGCGGGGGCGACGGCGTTGTATTTCTTCATAAAGGTCTCGCCGTCCGCGTCCACCGTCCGCACGGTAATGTACTCCGCGGAGGAGGAGATCCCGAGGGGGAGCGGCGTGCCGAGATTGATGAGCATATGGGGATTAAACCCTTCGGAATATTCGATCGCGAGCCCCGCGCGGCGAAACGCCCTCGTGAAATGGCGCAGAAGATCGATATGGGAAATGTATTTCATGCTCCCGCATTTATTGTATTTCAGGACGACGATCATTTTTTCTTCACCTCGTCGCAGGGCGCGAAGAGCGCGGCGCCGCATCCTTTGCAGCCTTTGTCACAGCCCGTCGTACATTCGGCACGATAGGCTTTCTCTCGCTCGCGAATGAGATAATTCCTCGTCACGCCGATGTCGATAAACTCCCAAGGGAGGGGCTTGTCGAGAGGCTGGGCGCCGAGGTACTTGCGGCGGTCTATTCCAAGCTCGTTCATCGCCTCGTCCCAGATCTCGTAATGGAAATATTCCGTCCAACTGTCGAACATCGCGCCCTTTCGATACGCCAGCTCGATGAGGGCGGAAAGCGCCCTGTCGCCGCGAGCGAAGATGGCTTCCAGCTCGCTGGTCTCGCGGTCGTGATAATGGAAAGACACCCCTTTCACCTTGCGAAGCTCGTCCTTCAAAAGGAACTGCCTGCGACGCATTTCGGGGATGTCGATCTGCTCTTCCCATTGGAAAGGCGTCCCCGGCTTGGGGATAAAGACCGAGCAACTGACCGTAATATTCACGCCCCCCTTATGGCTCTCGAAATAAAGCCTGCGGATATTGCGGACGAGCTCCACGATGCCCATAAGATCCTCATCCGTCTCGGTGGGAAGACCGAGCATAAAATAGAGCTTCACGCTGCGATAGCCTTGATCGAAAGCGGCGGAAAGCCCTTCGCGGATCTCCTCTTCCGTCACGTTCTTATTGATGACGTTACGCAGTCTCTGCGTGCCCGCCTCGGGGGCGAAAGTCAGAGAACTTTTGCGGCTGTTATCCGCGTACTCCTTCTTGAAGGAACTCAAACGGAGAGAAGGAAGAGCAAGATTCACGTGCGCATCTTTCGCGATGGGAGTCATGCGAGCGAGAAGCTCCTCCAAATAAGGATAATCTCCCGTCGAGAGGGAGCCGAGGCTGATCTCGTCGAATCCCGTCTCGCGGATCAAGTCCTTGCAGAGCTTCTCCACCGTCTTCTCACTGCGATAACGAATGGGGCGGTAATAATACCCCGCCTGACAGAAACGGCATCCATTCTGACAGCCGCGGAAGAGCTCCACCATCGCGCGATCATGCACGACTTCGAGGGTGGGCATAAGCTGCGCCGTGGGATAAAAACAATGCTCAAAATCCTTGACCACCGCTTTCTTTACCGTTTTGCGATGCGCGGGGGTATTGAGACAAGGGACGTAAACGCCCTCGATCTTCTCCGCCTTTTTCAAAAATTCGAGACGGGAAAGCCCTTTCTTCTTGCAAGCGCGGAAAAGCTCGGTGAGCTCGACGATGAGGTCCTCCCCTTCTCCCACCATAAAGAGATCGAAGAAGTCTGCGATGGGTTCGGGATTGATGGCGGAGGGACCGCCCCCGACGATCAAAGGAAAACTTTCATCTCGATCTTTCGCGTAAAAAGGGATCTCCGCACTGTCCAAGACATAGAGAATGCCCGTATAAAGCATCTCGTACTGCACGGAGAAACCGAGGATATCAAAATCCTTCAAGGGGCGCTTGGTTTCGAGACTCATCAAAGGAAGCCCGTTCTCTTTCAAAAGTGACTTAAAATCCGGCGCGGGCGCAAAACAACGCTCGCAGATCGTGCCTTTCTCACGGTTCAAGACATGATAAAGGAGCTTCAAGCCGAGATTGGACATCCCCACCTCATAAAGATCGGGCATACAGATACAGAAGCGAACGTCGCATTCCTTCTCCATATCGGGGGTATTGTATTCCCCGCCGCTGTAACGCGCGGGCTTCTCGACTTTCAGTAAAATCTCGTCCAGCGTCATTCGTAAAACCTCTATGTTTGTCATTATACCATAGGCAGTGTAAAATAACAAGTTTATTTCCGCGTGCGAGCCCCCTTCCTTTTCTCCTTGCGGCGCTTTCTTCCTTTCCCTTCCCAAGC
>CAMOUZ010000101.1 GCA_946626795.1 uncultured Clostridia bacterium | reverse complement strand
CTTTCCTATACCGCGGAGACGATCACCTGTATCCTCGGCCCCTCGGGCTCGGGCAAGACGACGCTCATCAAAATTGTGGCGGGGTTGCTTCCGAATGTGTCGAAGGTCGCTTCTTATCCATGCTCCTATATTTTTCAAGAGCCTCGACTCTTGCCGCAATTGACCGCGCTGGATAATCTTGCGGTGGTTTTGCCGGGAAAGCGCAAAGAAAATCGGGAGATCGCGAGGAAGTATCTTGCTGATATGGAGCTTTCCGAAGCCGAGAAGCTTTATCCTTCCGAGCTTTCCGGCGGCATGGCGCAGCGCGTTGCCGTCGCTCGCGGGCTCATCTATGACGCGCCGATCCTCTTGATGGACGAGCCTTTCAAAGGCTTGGATCTTGCCTTGCAAGAGCGTCTCATTAAGTATTTTATCAAGCATTGGGAAACTCGCCGCAAGACCTGTCTTTTCGTTACGCACAGCATCTTGGAAGCGATCTTGATGGCGGACAGGGTCTTGGTTTTGCAGCCCGGGGAGCAGGGGGCGAAGATATTATTTGACAAGACTTTTGATATGCCGAGAGAGGACCGTGCCCTCGGCGATCCCACCGTGGACGCTTTCCGCTCCGAGCTTCACGACGTCTTGATCTCTCTTTAATTCCCGAGCATTCCGAGGACTTTTTGTAATCTTTCTTTTTGTTCCGCGTTCAGGAGGGGCGATACCCTTGCCTCGAAGTCTTTCAGTTGTTCCGCGGAGAGAGTTCCGTTTGCTTTGTTCTCTTTCGCCATGCGTAAAATGTCCGTTAAAAGCTCCTCTTCGCTCTTTCCTTCATAGGCTTTTGCTGTGTTTCGAACATCCTCTTCCGTCGGGGTTTTGCCTTCGCTGCTTTTTTTCGCTGTCTTTTTGAATGTTTTCAGATCCATAATGCGCCTCCGTCACTGAATTATATTGCGCGGCATATATAATTGTTACGGAGGTAGGTGAATGAACGGTGATCTTTTGAGCGGCTTGTTCCAAGGGAAAGGAAATTCGATGCTGACGGCGCTTCTTCCTTTGCTCCTCGGCGGGAAAAGACAGGGGGGAGACCTCTCCGATATGTCCTCTCTTCTTTCTGCGCTGACGGGTGGGAATCTATCTGCAATGCAAGGGACTCCCAAGGGAGAAGGGGGCGCATCCTTTCCGCCGCTTTTCGGTGGAAAAGAAGAGAAAGGAAGCTCCGCGGGAGACGTCCTCCCGATCCTTCGGACCCTTCTCGATCCTTCTTCCCGCGCTCCAGCGCCTCCCTCCGAAAAAACGCCTGCGCCTGAGAATGTGTATCCATACGAATTGCAGTATAATCACCCCGATATTCCTCATAAAAAATTATCGTAAGTGCTTTCCTTGGCATACAATGTATGGTATAATGTACGCGTACTGACTACTAAATGTAGTTTTTTCGGAGGAATTTGTGAGCAAGGAATACAACGCAAAAGATATACAAGTTCTGGAAGGTTTGGAAGCGGTTCGTCTGCGTCCCGGTATGTATATCGGTACGACGGGGGCGAAGGGTCTCCATCATATCCTTTGGGAGATCGTGGATAATTCTCTCGATGAGATCTGTAATGGATTCGGCAGTCGCGTCGATATCGTCATCTATACCGACGGCAGTATCAGCGTGGAGGACGATGGGCGTGGTATCCCCGTGGACAAGCACCCGACGCTCGGACTCAGCGGCGTGGAGGTCGTCTTCACCCAGCTTCATGCGGGCGGTAAGTTCAATAATGAGAATTATACCTTCTCAGGCGGGTTGCACGGCGTCGGCGCTTCGGTCACGAACGCCCTTTCCGAATGGCTTGACGTCACGATCTATAAGAATAAAAAGGTTTATAAGCAGGAGTTCCATTCTCCCGAAGTAAATGGAAAAGTTCAGAGCGGTATCCCGCGCACCCCTCTTACGGAGACGGGCGAGAAGACGGACAAGCACGGCACGCTCGTCCGCTTTATGCCGGATAAACGCGTCTTCGGAAAGGAAGTCTTCAATTATCAGACCATCATCACCCACGTGCAAGAGCAAGCTTTTTTGAATAAAGGCATTACCATCTCGGTGGAAGATAAGCGTCAGCTTGATGATGATTTAAATAGCATTAAGAACGTTTTTTGTTATGAACGCGGTATCAGCGATTTCGTCAAGTATCTGAATGACGGAAAAGAAGCGCTTTTCCCGGAGCCCATCGAGTTCGAAGTCACCCAAGATAAGTTCTATCTCGGTCTCTCCATGCAGCATACGAATGCTTATACGGAGAGCATATTCTCTTACGTAAATAGTATTCCCACGACGGAAGGCGGTACGCATGAAGTCGGCTTCAAGAGCGCCCTTACGAAGGTGATGAACGATTACGGCAGGAAGCGCGGGCTTATCAAAGATAAGGATCCGAATCTTCAAGGCGAGGACTTCCGCGAGGGGCTTACTTGCGTGCTTTCCATCCGCATGCAAAACGTTCAGTTTGAAGGACAGACCAAGACCAAGCTCGGGAATCCCGAGATCCGTCCTCTCGTCGAAAGCATCGTAATGGAGAAGCTGGATGCCTTCCTCTCGGAAAAGAAGCATTTCGACTGCGGCGACGCCATCATCGAGAAAGCGCTCGGCGCGGCGAAGGTCAGAGAGGCGGGAAGGAAGGCGAAAGAGCTTGCCCGTCAGAAGAATAATGCGAATAGCAATATGCTCATCGGTAAGCTGGCGAATTGCACGGGCAAGAAGCCCGAGTTGAATGAGCTTTTTATCGTCGAGGGAGATTCCGCAGGCGGGAGCGCCAAGCAAGGAAGGGACAGACGTTATCAAGCCATTCTTCCTTTGCGTGGTAAGCCCATCAACGCCGAGAAGAAGCGAATTGACCAGCTCCTCGCCAATGAAGAGATCTGTACGATCATCAGCGCGCTCGGGGCGAATTTCGACACGGAGTTTAATGTTAAAGCGCTGAAATTCGGCAAAGTTATCATTCTCGCCGATGCCGACCAAGACGGCGCGCATATCCGCTCCATCCTTTTGACTTTCTTCTTCCGCTATATGAAAGAACTCATCACGGACGGACATCTCTATATCGGGATGCCCCCGCTTTTCAAAGTGGAGAAAAAGGACGTCGTGCGTTATGCCTATGACGACGCCGCCCTCGACAAGATCGTGGAAGAAGTGGGCAGAAATTACAAGTTGCAGCGCTATAAAGGTCTCGGTGAGATGAATCCCGAGCAACTTTGGGAGACGACGATGAATCCCGAGACGCGTTGTCTTACGAGAGTTTCCATCGAGGAAGCCGCTTCCGCGGATAGGCTCATCAGCACCCTTATGGGAGATAATGTGGACGCAAGAAAAGCCTATATTTATCAGCACGCGAATTTTAACCGCAAAGACGAAGTCGAGAAGAAGGGTTACATAAATGTCTAACGAAAACGAAGAATTGAAATTAACGGAAAATACCGAGAATTCCGACAGAATGTACGAAAAGACCGTGGAGCAGGTGCTCCATGAGTCTATGATCCCGTATTCCGAATACGTCATATTGGATCGCGCGCTTCCTCGTGTTGAGGACGGTTTAAAGCCCGTTCAGCGCAGGATCTTGTACAGCATGTATGAGCTCGGCATCACCCATGACAAGCCGCATAAGAAATGCGCGAGGATCGTCGGCGAATGTCTCGGTAAATATCATCCGCATGGCGATAGTTCGGTCTATGACGCCTTGGTTCGTCTCGCGCAGTCTTTCAATATGTCCGAGCCTTTGGTGGACGGTCACGGAAACTTCGGTTCCGTAGACGGCGACAGCGCTGCCGCAATGCGTTACACCGAAGCTCGTCTTGCGCCTATCGCGCAGGAAATGCTTCGCGATTTGGATAAGGATACCGTCACGTACAGCTTAAATTTCGACGATACTTTGAAAGAGCCGGACATGCTCCCCGGCAGATTTCCGAATCTGCTTGTCAATGGCGCGTCGGGTATCGCCGTCGGTCTCGCCACGAATATCCCTACGCATAATCTTTCCGAAGTCATCGACGGCGCCGTCGCGATGATCGAGAATCCGCATATCAAGCTCGACGAGCTGATGAATATCATCAAGGGACCGGATTTCCCGACGGGCGGCATTCTCTTTAAGGGAGAAGAGCTCCGCCAAGCCTATGAAACAGGCAAAGGCAAAGTCACCATCGCCGCGAAGATGCATATCGAGCGGGAAGGGGATAAAAAAAGCATCGTGATCACCGAGCTTCCTTATCAAGTGAATAAATCCAAGCTTTTGCAGAAGATCAATGAGCTTCGCGAAAGCAAGAAAGAGCCTTTTGTCCAGATCGCGGATATCCTCGACGAGTCGGACCGTCAGGGTCTTCGCGCCACCATCAAGCTCAAAAGAGACGCCGATGCGGATCGCATCGTAAAGCTTCTTTTGAAGCACACCGATCTTCAAACGAACTTCG
>CAMOUZ010000100.1 GCA_946626795.1 uncultured Clostridia bacterium | reverse complement strand
TACGAACTGCGATATCAGCCCGCTAACGGCGATGGCTGCTCGGAAAGTCCCCGGGAGCAAAAGAGCGATCCGTCTTGTTCAGAATTCCGAAAAGGTGAGTAGCATTTGTTGCGACGTCATCGGAGATATTTGCGGCGTCGTTTCGGGCGCCTGCTCCGCGGCGATCGTCATACGGATCATCGCTTTTGCTGGGGATACTTATCAGCTTTTGTATTCCATCATCGCGAGCGCTTGTATCGCGGCGCTTACGGTCGGTGGAAAAGCCTTCGAGAAGACTATTGCAATCAAGAATTCCAAAGATATGGTGATGTTGACTGCGCGTATCATCGGATTTTTCTCCCGTGAGGACAGAAAGGAGAGGAAACATGCTTCTAAAAAGTCTAAATCTTCCGACTGATATCCGCGCGCTCGACATGAAGGAGCTTTCGATCCTTTCCGAAGAAGTTCGCGAGAGGATTATTTCCGTCTCTTTGCAAAACGGCGGGCATATCGGCGCTTCGCTCGGCGCGGTGGAGCTCATCGTTTCGCTTCTGAAAGTCTTCGATCCCGATAAAGATAAGATCGTTTTCGACGTTGGGCATCAGGCGTATGCCTATAAGATTCTGACGGGACGAAACGCTTCCTTTGATAAACTCCGCGCGTACGGCGGCATAAGCGGCTTTCCCAAGCCCTCGGAAAGTAAGTACGATCATTTTGTCGGCGGGCACGCGGGCAACGCCGTTTCCGCTTGTTGCGGTTATGCGATGGCAAGAAAGCTTTCCGGCGCGTCTTATGACGTTATTTCCGTCGTCGGGGACGGCGTTATGGTGAATGGCGAGACTGCCGAAGGTTTTAATCTCGTTTCATCCACAGGCAAACAGATCATCGTGATTAATGATAATACGTATTCGATCTCGGCAGGGGTGGGCGCGATGCCCGAGTTTTTGGCAAAATTGCGTAAAAATCCTTATGAGGGAAAGATCCTTTGTGGCTCGGAAAGTCCTTTTTCGCAGTACGACATCGATTATCTCGGTCCAATTCCCGGGCACGATATCGGGAAACTGACACAGGCGATGACCCTTGCGAAGGAGAGCAAGCGCTCCGTCTTTTTACACGTCGTGACGAATAAAGGGAAAGGCTTTGCGCCTGCGGAGATGAATCCTTTGAAAATGCATGGCGTAGCGCCGAAAGGGGAGGCTGCGAGCTCCGCTTTCAGTTCGACGATCGGGAGCACGCTTTTGCGCCTTCGTGAAAAGGACGATAAGATCATCGCGATCGCCGCGGCTATGGCGGTCGGCACGGGGCTCTCGCATTTTGAATCGATGTATCCCGAGAGTTTTATCGACGTCGGCATCGCGGAAAGCACGGCTTTGACCGTTGCTGCGGCGATGGCGCGCGCGGGCTTTAAGCCGTATGTCGCCATTTATTCCACCTTCTTGCAACGCGCTTTCGATCAGCTTTTGTACGACGTTGCGCTTGATGGATTGGACGTCACCGTGCTGGTGGACCGCGCGGGGATCGTCGGGGAGGACGGAGAGTCGCATCAAGGGATATACGATCTCGGGCTTCTTGCCACCATTCCAAATGTGAAGATCGCAAGCCCCGCCTCTTATCAAGAGCTCGCCTTGATGCTCGAATGGAGCGCGCGCGAAAAAGGCGTAAAAGTCATTCGTTATCCGAAGGGAAATTCCGATACGGGCATTCCGACGGATGAGGATCTGCCGTGTTGGAAGGTTTTGTCGGAAGGAGAGAAATATATCGTCGCGCACGGTCCACGCATGTTGGAAAATGCCCTTGCCGCCGCGAATATCCTACTGAAAAAAGGAAAAAAAGTCGGCGTTGTAAACGCACGTTTCATCGCACCCTATGATCGTGATTTCCTGCGAGCAAACGAGAGTAAGAAGCTTTACCTTTTGGAGGACGTAGTTTTTTCGGGTTCTCTGTCGGAACGCCTTCTTGCTACGGGGCACTCCGTGACGCCCATCACCTTGCCGAATACTTACGTAACCTTCGGAAGGATATATGACCTCCATCGTGCGTACGGGCTGGATCCCGAAAGCGTGGCGAAAAGGATAGCGGAAGATGAGGCTTGATCTCTTCGTCTCCGAAGCGCAAAAATGCACGCGCACGCGCGCCGCGAATATCATTAAAATGGGCGGTGTGACCGTAAATGGGAAGATTGCTTTGAAAGCGGGCGAGGAAGTCTCCCCCCAAGACAAAGTCTTGATCCGTGACGTTGTCAAATACGCTTCGCTCGGCGGCGTGAAGCTCGAAAATGCGCTGGCACGTTTCTCCGTGGATCTCACAGATGCAGAATGTCTCGATCTCGGCGCGGCAAACGGCGGATTTACCCATTGTATGCTTTCTTGCGGCGCGGCAAGCGTCGACGCGGTGGATCTCACCTTGGCTTTCGAGTCGCCGCTTTGCGATGATCCGCGCATATCGATGCATGACGGTGTAAACGTCAAGGATATCGCAAATATTTTTCCGACCAAGCGCTTTGATTTCATCTCGGCGGACCTCAGTTTTATTTCCTTGCGTCCGCTTTTTTCTTTGTTTTACGAGCTTTTGAAGCTCGAAGGGCGTTTGATCGTTCTTTTCAAGCCGCAATATGAGGTAGGGAAGAAATGTCTCCCGAAGAGCGGAGTCGTTCGCGATAAAAAGGCGATTGACGCCGCATTTTCCGATTTGAAGAAGAGTGCGGAAGAAGCGGGATTTGTTTTTGTGGGCGTCTGCGACGTGCCCGATTATTTTGTGGATAAGAATAAAGAAAAGACGGTTTTATTCTCCAAGAAATAGAGATTTCTTTCTCGAAACTTTTGGGTTTTTGCATAAAATCATTGTAAATAATGAATATTTTGTATTATAATTTGAATATGAAATTTTGCGTTGTGATCAATAAAACCAAAAGAAAGGCAACGGAACTTGCCAAGGAATTCATCGCCGAAGTGGAAGGTCGGGGTCATTCTTGCTATGATTATGCGGGAGAGATCCTTCCCGAGACCGCCTTCGCCGTTGTTTTCGGCGGAGACGGTACGATTTTGAAGTTTATTCGTTCTTCCTCCGTCACGATCCCCGTTTTGGGCATAAACTGCGGCCATATGGGGTTCCTTGCCGAGGCGGGCAGTTCTGTCTCCGAGTACGTGGACAAGCTTGTTTCCGGCGAGTTTGTTTTGGATAGAAGGAAGCTTCTCCGTGTCGATTGCGCGGATAAGACGTTTTTCGCGCTCAATGAAGTGGTGCTCGGCCGCGCCGATTCCATCAATCTGATGGATATCGAAGTATCGACGGACGAAGGCTCGTTGGATCGTTATCGTGCGGACGGAGTCATTGTGGCGACCCCTACGGGGTCGACGGCGTATTCGCTCTCTGCGGGCGGTCCCGTTTTAAGCCCGAGCGTGCCGGCGTATATCGTGACGCCCATCTGTCCGCATAGCCTTCATTCCCGTCCGATCGTCCTTTCGGACAAAGAGACCATTCGTCTCTCCGCAAA
Source organism: uncultured Clostridia bacterium (assembly GCA_946626795.1). Classification (GTDB taxonomy): domain Bacteria; phylum Bacillota; class Clostridia; order Christensenellales; family CAG-1252; genus CAG-1252. The sequence goes on along the minus strand of CAMOUZ010000100.1, from coordinate 999 downwards.
GAGCGTCGGCAAATGTATCGTCGTCGTGGACGGCGCGAAGGTCCTTACAGAGGAAAAAGACTGCTTCCTGACTGTTTCCATAAAAGACGCTTGCGCGACTTTCGTCCGCATCCATAAGCGCAGTTTTTATAAAACGATGTTAAATAAGTTTACGAAAGGTGATAAATAATATGTCTTGTGATACGCGCAGGCTCCGTGAGTTGGAGCTCATCAGAAAGTATAATATCGGCAGACAGGATCAGCTCGTGGAGCTTTTGAATGCGGAAGGTTTTAATGTCACGCAAGCGACGGTTTCCCGCGATATCAATGAACTTCGCCTCAAAAAGATCAAAGAAAACGGCGTTTTTCGCTATGTGCAGTCGGTCTCCGTCTCGACGAACGGGGACGACAAGATCTCTTTGATGTTTAAGCAGACCGTACATTCCGTGACAGCGAGCTTGAATCTTATCATCATCAAGACGCTCGCGGGTAGTGCGAATGCGGTTTGCGCCATTATCGATAATTTCGATTTAGACGGGATTTTAGGTTCCGTAGCCGGCGATGACTGCATTTTCGTCGCCACCGAACCCGATAAAGCGGAAGCGATCGCGGATAAATTCAGGTCTTATCTCGACTGACCATGTTAAGAAGTCTCCACGTAAAAAACGTAGCTTTGATCGACGACTGCACTCTTGTTTTCGGCGAGAAACTCAATGTTCTCAGCGGCGAAACGGGCGCGGGTAAGTCCGTCATCATTGATTCGCTCGGGTTTGCGCTCGGCGCAAGAGCGGATAAATCTCTTATTCGTCACGGGCAGAGCATGGCGTCCGTCGAGGCGGTTTTTGATCTTTTCGATGCGCCTCAGGCGGCGAAAGCTCTTTCGGATATGGGGATCGAAGCGGAAGACGGACTTCTTATCATTTATCGCACGATGTCCGAGTCGCGTAGCGATATTAGGATGAATGGCAGGACGGCGACGGTATCGATGATCAGAGCGATATCCTGCAGAGCGCCCTGGAA
>CAMOUZ010000099.1 GCA_946626795.1 uncultured Clostridia bacterium | reverse complement strand
ACCACTTTATAGAAGTCGTTATGCCCGTGCCACTCCATCTGCTCGCTCGGAACCTCGCCGTAACGCCACAAGCCGTAAATCGTCCTCGGGACGCTCCTCGGGAGAGAAGAGCCGGGGTACGTGACGCCGTAACCGAGGGTGTCGCAGGCGCGCACCTTGATGGGGATGCCGCTCTCTTTGGAGAGCTTCATCAGCTCGCGCACGAAGGGCACGACATAGCCATAAGAATCCGCCCTCGTGATGTCTTCAAGGTGAGCGCGGGGCACGATGCCTCTGTCCAGCGCCTTTTTGATGATGGAGAGATATTTATCCATCGCTTGGGCGCGGGTCAAATGCAGCTTATTGAAGATATGATAGTCCGAGCAACTGACGAGGATACCCGTCTCCTTGATTCCCATTTCTTTGACGAGCTCAAAGTCCGAATCCGTGGCGCGGATCCAACTCGTGATCTCGGGAAACTCATAGCCGAGCTCCTGACAAGCGCGCACTGCCGCTCTGTCCTTCTCGCTGTAAAGGAAAAACTCGCTCTGCTTGATAATGCCCTTCTTGCCGCCGAGGCGATGCATCATCTTATAAAGATCCACGATCTGCTCCACGGTAAAAGGCTGCATGGACTGCTGTCCGTCGCGGAAAGTGGTGTCCGTGATCCATAAAGACTCGGGCGTATTCATCGGCACGGTGAAGAAATCGAACGCCGTGCGCGGCACGTTCTCATAGTCAAAGAACTCGCGGAAAAGATTCGGCTCCGCGACGTCCTGCAACGAGTACGAATACGTCTGCTCTTGCAGCAAGTGCTTGTGGGTGTTATAGAATATCATATATCCTCCTATCCGCTTTACGCCTCTTCGCTTCCTTTCAGGAGCTCGTTCTGCTCATTCAAAGCCAGCGCTTCGATCATTTCGAGCATATCTCCGTCCAAGAATTGTTCCAAGCTGTAAAGCGTCATACCTATGCGATGATCGGTCACTCTGCCCTGGGGATAATTATACGTGCGAATGCGCTCGCTCCTATCCCCGCTGCCCACCTGCGCGCGCCGCTTCTCGGCGTACTCTTTGTCGGCTTGCGAGCGGTAATAGTCGTACAATTTGGACTTCAAGACCTTCATCGCTTTTTCTTTGTTTTTGATCTGTGACTTCTCATCCTGACAAGTCACCACGAGACCGGTGGGGATATGCGTGATGCGGATGGCGCTCTCGGTCTTATTCACGTACTGCCCGCCCGCTCCGCCTGCGCGGTAGGTGTCGATTTTAAGATCGGCGGGATTAAAATCCGCGTCCACGTCCTCCGCTTCGGGAAGCACAGCCACCGTCGCCGCGGAGGTATGGATCCTGCCCTGCGACTCCGTGGCGGGGACGCGCTGAACGCGATGGGCGCCGCTCTCGTATTTGAGCTTGCTGTACGCCCCTTTCCCCGAGACGAGGAAGACGGCTTCCTTCACGCCGCCGAGGTCGGTCATATTCATATCCACCTCTTCGGTCTTCCAATGCATACGCTCGGCAAAGCGCATATACATACGCATAAGCACCGCGCCGAAAAGGCTCGCTTCTTCGCCGCCCGTGCCCGCGCGGATCTCGATCACGACGTTTTTATCGTCATTCGGGTCTTTGGGAAGGAGCTGGACTTTGAGGACGTCCTTCAAGCGCTCCATCTCTTTCTTCGCGCTCTCTTTCTCCTCTTCCGCAAGGACGATGAGATCCGGATCATTCTCCGAAGAGAGCAACGCTTCGCATTCTTCGAGCTCGCGCTCCGCCTTACAATAAAGATCGTAATTCGCGATGATCTCGGAGAGGGCGGAATGCTCCTTCGCCACCTTCTGCCATTCGTCCTGACGGGCGATAACTTCGGGGTCGGAGAGCTTCCGATTCAGCTCTTCGTATCGCGCTTTCATCAATTTCAGCTTCTCAAACATGCCTTCTCCACGATAACGACGCGATCATGCCCTTCCACGTCCCGCAGGACCGTACCGCCGCCGAAGATCTCCTTCACGACTTCCGCTTGATCCCATCCGATCTCCATAAAGAGCTTCCCGCCTTCCGCAAGGTGCGGCCCGACCGTCTCTTTTATCTTCCGATAATAAGCAAGCCCGTCTTCTCCGCCGTCCAAAGCGAGGCGAGGCTCTTTCCTTACGACCGCGTCCAAAGCGTCCACGGTCTTCGAGGGGATATAGGGCGGATTCGCCGTGATGACGTCATACGCGCCATCGATCTCCTCGAAAAGATCGCTCTTTATGAAAGTGACCTCCGCGCCGAGCGCTTCCGCATTCTCTTTCGCGAGAGCAAGCGCCTCCTCGCTGATGTCCGACGCCGTGACGGAAGAACCTCTCTTCAAAGCGAGCACGACGGCGATGGCGCCGCTTCCCGTGCAAATATCTAAGATCTTCTCTTCCGCTTTCTTTTCGAGACCTAAGACGGCTTCCACGAGCACTTCCGTGTCCCCGCGGGGAATGAGCGCACGCTCGTCCGTTTTGATCTTCACACCGTAAAACTCCGTTTCGCCGAGCACGTACTGCATCGGCTCACCGTCGCGAACACGCTCCGCCGCCGCCACGACCTTCTCTTTCACAGCGCCGGGAAGGCTCTCCAAAAGCGGAAGCTCGCTTCGCGAGACGCCGAGATAATAAGCAAAAAGCCAATCCGCGACGGTCTCCGCCTCTTCATTTCCTTTCAGGATCGAGAGCACTTCGTGCCGCGCGAGCTTATAATCTTTCGTGATATTGAAATCCTTCGTGGGGATCGTGGGATCCGCGTCCATCGCCTGCACGGTCTTGAAGGCTGTCAAAGAGACTTCCAACATAGAATCATCCGGTTCCCTCGTCGTCAATCTCTGGAAAAGGAGCCCGGGCGTTTTGAGGACGCGCACGAAGACATTGTCAAACTTCGCGAGGAACTTCAAGACCTCGTAAGACAGCCCCGCCACGACGGGAAGGAGCGCGAGCCTCGTCACAAAACGGAGCAAGAAGGACAGCATCCCTTTATACTGATCGAAGGTGGGCAAAAACGCCGTTACGATCAAGCTGACGAAGACCGTGATGACGAGAAAACTCGTCCCGCAACGGTCGTGGACGCGCGGCATCTTGCGCGCATTCTCCACCGTAAGCTCTTCGCCCTGCTCGAAACAGGAGATCACCTTATGCTCCGCGCCGTGATACATAAAGACGCGCCTGATATCTTTCATACAAGAGACGAGAATGAGATACGTAAGAAGCACGATGAGACGCACCGCGCTCATAATGAGATTCTTCCACACATAGAAAATATCCTGAAAACCGGGAATGAGATCGAGGAGCTTCACCACGCCGACAGGCAAAGCGATGAAAAGCCCGATCGCGAAAAGCACGCCGAGCAGAACGCCGACGACGATGGCGATATCCACCGCGCTCTTGCCGCTCTTCCCCGCGAGCCAATAATCGAAACGCGTGGGCTCGCTCTCCTCTTCTCCATAGACCTCCGCGGAACGCGTAAGGACTTTGGACCCGACGATCATCATCGAGAAAAAACTGATGAAGCCGCGAAGCACGGGCACTTTCATCCACCATTTCTTCTCCTGCGAAATGCGAGCGGATTCGACTTCTATCCTGCCGTCGGGCGTGCGAACCGCCGTGGCGACGCTGCGCTCACCGCGCATCATCACCCCTTCGAGCACCGCTTGTCCGCCGATCTTGGAAACGAATTTTCTCATCTTACCTCTCTTCCGCCGCAACGCTTCGGATGACGGCGGGGACTTATGCAAAGAGCCTCCGAAAGGTCCTTCGCATAATAACAAAAAATGCGTTGCCTTTTTTCAACAACGCACTTCGTTTACTTATTTATTCCTGCCATAGCGGTTGTTGAACTTTTCGACTCTGCCGCCGGTATCCACGAGCTTCTGCTTGCCCGTAAAGAAGGGGTGGCACTTATTGCAGATATCAACGGAGATGACATCCGTCTTCTTCGTCGTGCCGGTCTCGAACGTATTACCGCAAGCGCATACAACTTTCGCTTTTCTGTACTCGGGATGGATAGACTCTTTCATGATTGCGTTACCTCGTAATAATAGCTTTATGTACTGTCATTATACTTATCTCCTTCTTCTAAGTCAACGATTTTTCGGCATAAATTCGAATTTATTTCAATAAATTAAGAATTCTCCGCCTTTTTCGGAGGTCGGAGAGAAAGAAAAGCTCGTCGCAAAAACAGGATCAGAAGAGAAGACGGAAATACGCGCCGAAATATTTCAGCATATTCTGCACGATAAAAAGCAAGCAGAGCGAAGCCACCGCCGCCACAAGGAGCACGACGATCACGATGACCGCATTTTCGAAGAAAACGATCTTCCTTTTCTCCGCGGCGCCCGCGCCGACCTCCGTCAAAAGGCGAAACTCTCTCTTTCGATCCCGATAAGATGCCAAAGCGTTATTCACATATCCGAGGAGCGCGAAGATCACCACGAGCACGTCCAAAAGGATGAAAACGCGTATATACGCATTCGCCGCGTCGATGGAGGAAGAGAAGAGCTCTGCAAAACGAACGACGAAAGCCGATCTGGATTATTTCTCCGCGAGATCCTCCGTGACTTTTTCGGAGGTGACTTCCGCAAGAC
>CAMOUZ010000098.1 GCA_946626795.1 uncultured Clostridia bacterium | reverse complement strand
CCCGCCTTCGGCACCACATACGTGGCGGACAAGTCCGTCGGACAAGGCATTCTCAGAGAGTTTCGCATTTGCTGTGAGCGAGACGTTTGCCCCCGAAGGGTACCACCGCTATTTGAAGATTTCGAATATGAAAGTGGAGCGATATCGCCGTATCGCTCAAATAAGGTGGAACCGCGGCTATGTCGTCCTTATGCGTAAGATCGTATAAGGACTTTTTATTTATTACGTTTCGACAAGGTCGGGATAGCCCTTTGAAAAGGGGCAAAGGAGGAAATATGAAGGTATATTTGAGAGACAGCGTAAAAGAATATGACGCTCCCGTCACCGTAGAGCAGATCGCTGCGGATATCGGCGAAGGACTTCATCGCGCCGCTTTGGCGGGCAAGGTGAATGGCAAGCCCGTGGATCTTTCCTATGTCGTATCGCAAGACGCGGAAGTGCAGATCTTGACTTTTAAAGATCAAGAGGGAAAGCATATCTATAATCACACGGCGGCGCACGTCATGGCGCAGGCGGTGAAGAGCATCTATCCCACGGCGAAACTCGCGATAGGTCCCGCCATCGATACGGGCTTTTATTACGATATCGACTATATCACGCCTCCCACGATGGAGGATCTTGCAAAGATCGAAGAAGAGATGCAACGCATCATCAAGGCGAATCTTCCCATTCGCAGGGAGGTGCTTCCGAGGAAGAACGCGAACGCTTTGATGCGTAAGCTGGACGAGCCCTATAAACTCGAAATGATCGCGGAACTGCCGCGCGGCTCGGAGATCAGCTTCTATCATCAAGGGGATTTCGTAGATATGTGCGTCGGTCCTCACCTTAAAAGCACGGGCGTGCTGAAAGCCGTGAAACTTACGAGCATTACGGGCGCATATTGGAGAGGAGATGCGAATAACAAGATGCTTACGCGTATCTACGGCGTCGCTTTCGATAAGAAATCCGCGCTGGACGAATATTTGACCCTTCTCGAAGAAGCGAAGAAACGCGATCATAACAAACTCGGTCGTGATCTCGGAATCTTTATGACGGAAGAGAAGATCGGACAGGGGCTCCCGCTCCTTATGCCGAAGGGTGCGAAAATGCTTCAAGTTCTGCAACGTTTCGTGGAGGACGAAGAAGAGAGACGCGGATTTATGCTCACGAAAACGCCTGCAATGGCGAAGAACGATCTTTATAAGATCTCGGGACATTGGGATCATTATCGGGATAAGATGTTCGTGATCGGAGACGAGGAGAAGGATGACGAAGTGCTTGCGCTCCGCCCGATGACCTGTCCTTTCCAATATCAAATCTATAAAAACGGTATTAAGAGTTACAGAGATCTCCCTTGCCGTTACGCAGAGACAGCTACGCTTTTCAGAAACGAAGCGTCGGGCGAGATGCACGGCTTAATCCGCGTGCGCCAATTCACGCTCTCGGACGGACATATTGTCTGTATGCCCGAGCAGATCGAGGAGGAATTCAGACGTTGTTTGGATCTTTCTTATTACTTCTTGAATTGCCTCGGACTGCGTGATGCCGTGACCTTCCGTTTCAGCAAGTGGGATCCGAAGAATACGGACAAATACATTGACAATCCGTCGGAATGGGAGAGAACGGAGACTTTGATGAAAGGCATTCTCGATCGCCTCGGTCTCGATTATGTGGAAGCTGTGGGCGAAGCGGCGTTCTATGGTCCGAAGCTCGATGTGCAAGCCAAAAATGTCTACGGAAAAGAAGATACAATCATCACCATTCAGATCGATTTTGCAAGCGCGGCTCGCTTCGAGATGACTTACGTGGACGAGAACGGCGTCAAGAAGACCCCCTATATCATTCACCGCAGCAGTATCGGATGTTATGAGCGCACGCTCGCGATGTTGATCGAGAAATACGCGGGCGCATTCCCCACGTGGATCGCGCCGACGCAGGTGACGGTCATCAGCCTTACGGACAGGACGGCCCCCGAAGTGAAAGAGCTTGCGGATAAGCTGAATATGCTCGGTTTCCGCGCCGATTCGGATACGAGAAGCGAGAAGGTAGGCTATAAGATCCGCGAAGCACAGCTTGCGAAGGTGCCGTATATGCTCATCATCGGGGACAAAGAGAAGGAAGAGGGGAAGGTCAGCGTTCGCCATCGCACAGAGGGCGATCTCGGCGTGATGACCATCGACGAATTCGTCGCATTGCTCGAAAAAGACATTCGGGAGAAAATCCTGAAATAAACGTTAAAACGCTTGACGAAGGGCGTTTTTACGTGATAACATAGCATACGAAGTAGAACTGTTTCTCACCCGGGCAGTCGTTGCGAAGGGTTTCTTAAATATCGAGAGGTATTTTTGGGCAGTTTTACTGCCCAATTTTCTTTTGTAGGAGGATATCGTTATAAAAGACTACCAGATTAACGAACAAATTCGTGATAGACAAGTGACGCTTATTGACGCAGAAGGCAAGAATTTAGGCGTAATGAGCGCGTATGACGCGCAACATATCGCCGATGACCAAGGACTTGATCTCGTGAAGATCGCGCCTCAGTCGGTCCCCCCGATCTGCAAGTTGATGGATTATGATAAGTTCCGCTTTGACTCCATCAAGAAAGAAAAAGAAGCGAAGAAGAATCAAAAAGTAGTCAAATTAAAAGAGATCCAGCTCAGCATTGTTATCGACGTAGGAGATATCAATGTCAAGGCAAAGAGGGCGAATGAATTCATCGCGGGAGGAGACAAGGTCCGTGTCGTGATCAGAATGCGAGGCAGACAGAATAAGAGACCCGAACTCGGAATGAAAGTGATGGAACAATTCTTTGAGAAAATGCAAGGTGCGCAAATGGAGCAGGCTCCCGTGATCGAAGGAAACACGATCCGCATGCAACTCGCACCTATGAAAAAATAAACTATCGGAGGTAGGCAAAATGCCAAAACAAAAGTCGCACAGTGGTGCAGGAAAAAGATTTCGTGTAACAAAGAACGGATTGATCAAGAGAAGCAAGCAAGGTAAAAACCATATCCTTACCAAGAAAGAGACCAAGAGAAAGCGCGGTCTGAGAGCGGGCGGCTATGTTTCCGAGACGCAAGCCAAGACCATCAGGAATATGATTCAGAAGTAATCGGGGAGGTAGGAATATGAGAATCAAAAGAGCAGTCAATGCAGTAAAAAAACGCAGAAAGATATTTAAGCTCGCGAAGGGATATCGCGGCGCGAAGAGCAAGCTTTACAGAGTTGCTCGCGAAGCGGTGATGAAGTCCCAAATGTATGCCTACGTCGGCAGGAAGGACAAGAAGAGAGATTTCCGTCAGATTTGGATCGCTCGTATCAATGCCGCCGCGAGGATGAATGGGCTCAGTTACAGCAGATTCATGAACGGATTGAAGAAGGCGGGCATCGACCTCAATCGTAAGGTCCTTGCGGATATCGCGGTGAATGACGCCGCAGGCTTCAACGCCCTTTGCGAAAAGGCGAAAGCCGCGTTGTGATTTTTAAAGTGCTTTCGGTTTTCCGGAAGCACTTTTTATAATCTTTTTCGATGGGGGAATGCAGAATGGTTATCACCGGCATTTCAAATGAAAAAGTTCGTTTCTTGCGCAGCTTGAAGGATGCGGCTGTTCGTCGCGAGACGGGGTGCTTCCTCGTAGAAGGGGCAAACTCCGTAAAAGACATCCCCGCAAATGCGGACGTTCTTTCTCTTTATATTAAGGAAAGCAAGCAGGATGCTTTTCGTGAGATCACAGATCGATTCTCTTGCGAGAAAATCATCTTATCCGACGAGCTCTTCGACAGGGTGTCTGACACCGTTACGCCGATAGGGGTCGCCGCCGTTGTGAGAAAACCGAAAAGAACGGATATTTCCGAAGTTTCTGCTTCAAAAGTCATCATTCTCGACCACGTATCGGACGCGGGAAACGTGGGGGCGATCTTGCGGACCGCTGTCGCCGCAGGGTATGAAGAAGCGGTCTTTCTCGGCGGCGCGGATCCTTATTCTCCCAAGGCGGTTCGTGCAAGTATGAGCGCGATTTTTAAGGTGCGTCCCATATTTTGCGAGAATAATTCATTTTTGTGTAGCAAATTCATTAGCTTATATGATATAATAATACTTGATATGCAAGGAGAGGATATCTTTCGTTGCCTTCCGCAAGAGCGCTATGCGCTCGTTGTCGGGAATGAGGCGCACGGTGTCAGCGAGGATATCGCGGCGCTCGGACGGAAAGTATCCATCCCGATGCAGTCAATGGAATCCCTTAATGCCGCCGTCAGCGCGGGGATCGCGATGTACGTGCTCGGCAGAAAGTAACGTAGGAGGCAGTCTATGTCAGGACACAGCAAATGGGCAAATATCAAGAATAAAAAGGCAAAGGGCGACGCGGCAAGAGCGAATGTCTTCACCAAGATCGGAAGAGAGCTTGCGATCGCGGTCAAGCAGGGCGGACCGAATCCCGACAGTAACTCCCGCCTCCGCGACGTCATTGCGAAGGCGAAAGCGGCGAATATGCCGAACGAAAATATTTCCAGAAGCATCAAAAAGGCTTCGGGCGAGCTTAACAGCGTGAACTACGAGGAGATTACCTACGAAGGATACGCAGCGGGCGGTGTCGCCGTCATCGTCGAGACATTGACCGATAATAAGAACAGGACAGCTGCAAATGTGAAACAC
>CAMOUZ010000097.1 GCA_946626795.1 uncultured Clostridia bacterium | reverse complement strand
CGAAGAGAGCAAGCTCAGCCGAAGCTGAGGTAAGATCGATGCGGAGATCGCGGATCAGACCGCTCATCTTCCCGAAGAGAGCGCCCGTCACAGCGCCGTCTGCGACAAGGGTATTCCCGTTTCCGTTCAACGTGCCGAAGAAGGCATTCGCTTGCCAACCTTGCAAAGTGGCAGCGGTCACCGTGACGGAAGAAGAGAAGGTAAAGGTGACGACGTTTTCGTCGACGTCCTTGCCGTCATAGCCGAGCGTCACCGCGTCGCCGAGCACGCGAAGGGCAGCTTCTCCGTCGATGGTCTTGGAGAGGAATTCCGCCGTGTAATCCCCCGTCAACGCCGAAGAGAGCGCCTTAGGCGCCGTGTATTCATCGAGGATCGCCGCGCCGTCCGTGAATCCGATGAAGATCATATCGGGATCTTCCTCCACGACGGCAAGATTCGCGCCCTGCATGCGGACCTTCCCTTTGCCGCGGATCTTCAAGACGGAATAATGCTCCGTCGAAAGGAGAGTGCTGTCGCTTCTCACGATGACCCAAGCCGTCGCCGCCGCATTGCCCTCTTCCACGAAATACGTGCTCGCCGTCACGCCTTCATCGAGATAGAGAGCGACATTCGTCAAAGCTCCCGTATTCTTCTTGACGAGCGTGCCCTTTCCGGTCGACGTAAGACGCAGTCCTACATTCTCGATCGCGCCCGCAGAGACGCCGAAGACGCCGTCCGCGATATTCGCCTCGCCGACGGTGATGATATGATCGCCGCCCTTCACGGTCACTGCGGCGGGCAGCGGATGCGCCTCCGTGCCGATCGCCGTAAAGGCGCCCGAAGGCAAGGTGAAGTCCTTTGTCAGAGAGAATTCGCCCGCAAGCGCGTACTCGCCGCTATTCACCGCCATGGCGAAAGCAAGAAGCTCCGTGCCGCTTCCGACGGCATTGCGCACGGTGAAAAACGTTTTCACGCCCGTCACCTCGGGATCGGAAATAAAGACAAGTTTTCCCGCACCGCAAACAAGATTCTGCGTTACGGCGCCCGTGCCCGCGTTGCACACGGGAGAATCGCCCGAGATATCGATGCGGGCGAAGAGCCCAAAGACATTTGTCAGTCCTGCGATATCGCCCGTGAAGACGATGTTGCCCGCGAGGATATCCTCTTTGGCGGAATGCGTCAGCGTCCTGCCTTGATCCGCCACGACGCCATTCATTGCCGCCACTTGGGACATCTTGGCGATACTGTCGGTATAGACCCAAACGTTCTTCACGTTTCCGACCGCATCGCTGTTCATACCGATCGCGCTGTCCGTCGCCGCCCAATCCGAGGAATCTCCGTTCAGGAGTTCGAGATACGAGGTAACGATGACGCCCGCGTTATTACCGATGAGACCGCCCGTCGTCCCGTAACTTCCCTTGAAGCCGCCGCCATTCACCGAGGCATAGATCTTTTCGAGTTTGCCATGGTTCAAGCCCGCGACGAGACCCGCATACGAAGTGCCCGCGTTGCTTCTCTCGTTGCCGACCTTGACGAGGGCGGAAGTTTCGAGAGAGACGACGGAGATATTCGAGGTGTTCTTCGCGGCGACAAGACCCGCATACGAATACACCGCGCCAGCCGCCGAGACCGTGCCGGACATTTCCAAAGTAACGTGCGAGACTTTACCTTCATTCTTCGCGATGAGACCGCCCGCGTAAGCGTCCTTAGCGCTTTCCGCCAGGATATCACCCGAGAAAGTGACTTTTACTTTCTTTTGAACGGTTTCTTCGATGGTGCCGGCGACGGTGCCGAAGGAAGCGCCCGCCAAAACTGCGACGTTCTTTCCGCGCAAGGTGACGCCCGACGCGCTGATCTCAACATTGCGGATCGTTCCATTCGAATACGCCGCGAGGATCGCCGTGTATTCCGTCTCCGCGCCTCCGTACGTGCCGGATTGCAAGACCACTTTAAGATCATAGACTTCCGCGAGCGTGCCGAGATAACCGAAAAGACCGACATACTCTTCGCCGCCGAGATAGGAAAGCGTAATGGTCTTCCCATTTCCGTTGAAGGAATTATTGAAGGGACGGCTCTCCGTACCGATCGCGGTGAATTCGGAGGGATCCAGCCCGTATTCTTCAAACGCCGCTTGATCCACCGTGATGTCATTTTCGAGGGTGAAGACGATATGCGTGCCCGAGAGACCGCCGCTGACGGAAGACGCCATATCGACAAGCTCGGACACATTGGTGATCCTCGTATTGACGAAGACCACTTCCACGCATTTATTCTGTATGGAATCATTGGGCAGGAAGGTCTTACGTCCTTCGCCGATATTACCCACCTTGCTGCTGACCACCGCGCCCGACTCATACCAACCGTCGAGGTTCTTCGCGTCATTCGCATCCGTGAAGAGAATGCTGTTCGAGCTGAAAGAGATGGAAGGCAGGATGGTTCCGTTGCCCTTCACCACAAGACGATTTACATGACGCGCGCCGAAGCCGACCGCCGCCACGTCTTTCGTATACGTGATCTGCCAGGTATTGATGACCGTCACATCTTTGAGATAGCCCGCCGTGCCGCCCACGTAATTTCCGTTCGAGAGGACGGAGCCGCGGAGCTCGATGACATTATGATTGATGGAATAATCGGCGTAACCGACGATACCGCCCGCCTTTGCCGTGCGCGCGAAGGAATAAGCCTCCACTTTGCCCGCCTTTTCGACGGAAGCGATCATACGCGTGATGACACCGTAATGTTTCTTCTCGACGTCCGAGCCGCTGTAACCCGCGATACCGCCCGCTTGGCTCTCTCCCGATCTGATCGTCATGCCGCCCGCCGTCACGCTGCCGACAATGACGACATTGGAGCTCTCCGCTCCCCATTTCGAGAAATCGGAAGTCCCTTCGATCGTGCCGTAATTCACGCCTGCGACGCCGCCCGCATAAAGATTCACGCCCGCGTCCGTCGCGCTTGTCGCCGTGATCGCGCCATGCTCTTCCACCCTGACGATACAGTCTTCGATCACGCCGTAGTTCTGTCCCGCGATGCCGCCGACGGTATAACCCGTGATCAAGCCAGAAGAGAGGATCTCCGACGTCTCGGTCGAGACGTCGTCGGTGACAACCACTTTACAGCCCGTGATCGTGCCGATATTTCGATTCGCGATACCGCCGTAGATACGACTGCCGCTCGCATTTCCGACGCGGCTCTTTATATAGACCGTGAGGTCTCTGATCTCTCCCGCATTATTGCCGAAGATGCCTCCGATCGCTTTATTCCCCGCCGCCACAGTAATGCTATGTCCCGCGCCGAGGAAGATACCCTCGAAGGCAGAGCTGTCCGCATCGGTCTTCCAATATCCCACGGAGGTGACGCCGCTCTCGATCTTGATATCTCCGCGCAAGGAGAAGGTGACATTCTTGAAAGAATACCCGCCGACATTCACGTCTTCCGCCAAAGCGCGAAGATCATTCACCGTCTCGATCTCGGTCTTGATGACCGCCACTTCGTAATTCATCGCCGTCATATCGGTGGGCGCGACGAGATATTGATTCGTGAGTTTTCCGCCCGAGAGCATATATTCGGAGATCTGCGCGCTCTCCTTATAAGACTTATACCAACCGGAAGCCGTCGCCACAACCGAAGACTCGGGGATATAGAAGGAGACTCTGTAAGAGGCTTTCTTATAGGCTTCCGCGTATTCTTCCGCCGTGGCGTAATCCGCAGGACTGATGTCGCTCATGATATCGCCCGTGATCTCGGCGGCTTCGCTTCCCACCGTCGCATTACGCGCAAAGATACCCTTCACCGTGCCGACGCCGATGACTTTCAAGGTATTGACGTCGGAAACTTCGATGTCCTCGGGCATCGCACCCACGGCGGGGAGATCATTCGAAGCGTCCACGAGACCCCAAACATTGACAAGGAGGTTCGTATCGTCCCGTCCGATGACGAAACCGGAAGCGGGCTTATCGGCGCCGACGCCGACCGCGCTTTCATCCAAGGTCACGAGAGAAGTTCCGTCTGAGACGACAAGAACGTTTTCGAGCGAACCGCCATTGCGCGCGATCGCGCCCGCATAGATCGTGGCGTCTCCTCCGAGATCGCCGAGCACGCCTTGGAGAACGAAGCGCGCGTTCTTGATGACGCCGTCCGCTCCGACATAGCCGAAGATGCCCGCATACTCACCCGCGATGACCGCGCCGGAAGTCAAGGTAACGGTATGTCCGTTTCCGTCGAAGGTGCCGTTCATCGGATAATTATAAGTACCGATCGAGATGAAATCATCCGTGCTGTCCTTTTTCACGATCGAGATATCGCTCGTCAGGGTAAAGGTCAGTTTATAGAAATCATAGCCCGCGTTGATATTCTTCGCATATTCTTCGAGCTGTTCTATCGTCTCGATATTGGGATCCAAGAAGCTGAGATTATAGCCTGTACCTTGCGCTGCGGAAGGCGGTATACAGCTATGATCTTCCGCCACCGAAAGCCCGACTTGCTCCGTCTCGTAATCATTGAGCGCATACCATTTCCGCACGGAAGACTCCGTGGATATGATGAGCTCGAAATGATCGAATCTCTCTTGGTTATTCCTGACGGGATTCACTTCGATGTCGCCCGCCGCGATGACCATAATGTTATTCGCGCCGCCCTGATTTCCCGTTTCAAGGGAGGGA
>CAMOUZ010000096.1 GCA_946626795.1 uncultured Clostridia bacterium | reverse complement strand
TCGAACGCGAGAAAAAGCAAGTGAGCTCTTTCTCCATCGTGATCTTTAAACTCTCCTTATTCATATAAGCGAGGGTCAGCACTCTTTTCGTCACTGCGTCCGCGACAACGGCGGGGATCAAGCCTTTTTCGTCGAATTTCAGTTCGTTGATGTCGATCATATTTCACTCCTTCACGATCCTCGCAGGGATCGCGTTTCTTTTCATTTCTTTTTTCAGCTCCGCAATGCGCACTTCTCCGAAGTGGAAGATCGAAGCGGCGAGCCCCGCGTCCACCTTGGGCAGGGTCTTAAAAAGGCGGATGAAGTCTTCTATGCAGCCCGCGCCGCCCGACGCGATGACGGGGACGGAGACGATCTCCGAGACCGCGCGAAGCATTTCAAGGTCGAAACCTTTCTTCACGCCGTCGGTGTCGATGGAATTGAGGACGATCTCGCCCGCTCCTTCCGAGACGCCCCTTTTGATCCATTCGAGGGCGTCCAGCCCCGTATCCTCTCTGCCGCCTTTGGCAAAGACGCGGTAAACGCCGTCCACCCGCTTCACGTCAACGGAGAGCACGACACATTGATCGCCATAGACTTTCGCCGCCCGCCCGATGAGGGAAGGATCCGCGATGGCGCCCGAATTCACGCTCACTTTATCCGCGCCGCATTTCAAGACGCGGTCGAAATCCGCGAGCGTGCGTATGCCGCCTCCGACGGTCAGGGGGATGAAAACATTTCGCGCCGTCTCCGCGAGAACGTCCGTGAAAAGGTCCCGCCCGTCCGAGGACGCCGTGATGTCATAAAAGACCAGCTCGTCCGCGCCGCTTTCGCTATACTGTTTCGCGAGTTCAACGGGAGATGCGATCTCCCGAAGCCCGACGAAATTCATCCCTTTGACCACCTGCCCGTTTCTGACGTCCAAGCAGGGAATGATACGCTTGGTGATCATCTCGCCACCTCGATCGCCTCGGAAAGGTCGATCGCGCCTATATAGTACGCCTTGCCGACGATTGCGCCGTACGCGCCGCCCTCTTTCAGCCGCCGAATGTCTTGGAGGGAAGAGACGCCGCCCGAAGCGATGACCTGCATCCCCGTCTTCTCCGTAAGGGTGCGATAAAGGTCGTGATTCGTCCCCTTCATCGCGCCGTCTCGGGAGATATCCGTGGAAATCACCACGCCGACGCCCGCGTCTTTCATCTTCTTGCAAAAGTCGATGAGGTCACAGTCCGCTTTCTCCGTCCAGCCCTTGATGGCGATCTTGCCGTCCGCGATGTCCACCCCCACCGCCACGTGCGATAAGATCTCCGCGGGAAGGGACGGGATGAAAGAAGGATCGGTCACCGCCACCGTGCCGAGGATCACGCGGTCTATGCCATGAGAGAGATAAGCCTCGATGGCGTCACGCGAACGAATGCCTCCGCCCACTTCGGCAAAAAGCCCCGTCTCCCGCTTGATGCGGCAGATGAGATCGAAATGGCTGCGTTCGCCCGTCCTCGCGCCGTCAAGATCCACGAGATGAATATGCTCGGCGCCCTTCGTCCGAAAGTCCTTCGCGACGGAAAGAGGATCGGGAGAATACACCGTCTTTTGCGAAAAATCGCCTTTATAAAGCCGCACGGCTTCGCCGCCGACCAGATCGATCGCGGGGAAAAGGATCATAGCTCGCCCTCCTTGATCTCACAGAACGCTTTCAGGATGCGCAAGCCGAGAGCGCCGCTTTTCTCGGGGTGGAATTGGCAGCCGAGGACATTCCTTTTCGCCACCGCCGCCGTGACCGCGCCGCCGTACTCTGTGCGCGCGATGACGGAAGGATCGCACCCCACCGCGGCGTAGGAATGGACGAAATACACGTAATCCCCCTCTTGGAGATAACGGAAAAGCGGGTGCTTCTTCTCGCCGAAAGCGAGAGCGTTCCAACCCATATGCGGAAGTTTCAAGCCGTCCACGGGGATCGGGCGCACCTCTCCCTCGATGAAGCCCAGCCCTTCGTGCTCGCCGTATTCATAGCTTTTTTCAAAAAGGAGCTGCATCCCGAGACAGATCCCGAGAATGGGTGTTCCCTTCTCCGCCGCGCGGCGAAGCGACGCATCGAGCCCGGACGCGCGGAGCTTTTCCATCGCGTCGGCAAAAGCGCCCACTCCGGGGAGAATGATCCGCTCCGCCTTTTCGATCTCGGCGGAATCGGACGTGACGACAGCCTCCTCCCCGATCGCCCCGAAAGAAGAGCGAAGCGAGAAAAGATTTCCCACGCCGTAATCGACGATCACCGTCATCAGAGCACCCCCTTCGTGGAGGGGATCTCCCCCGCAAAGCGAAGGTCCACCGTCACCGCTTCTTTCAAACTGCGCGCCACGGACTTAAACGCCCCTTCGATGATGTGATGCGAATTCCGTCCCGAAAGCTGACGGATATGCAAAGCGCAAGCGGCTTTCCTGACGAAGCCGTACCAGAATTCCTCCACGAGCTCGGTGTCGAAATCCCCCACTTTCTCCGTGGGAATTTGCAGGAAATACCCGAGATACGCCCTGCCCGAAAAATCCACGGACGAGAGGATCACCGCCTCGTCCATCGCAAGGATCCGATCGCCGTAACGAAGGATCCCGCGCTTCTCACCGAGCGCAAGGGCAAAAGCTTCGCCGAGCGCGATGCCGATATCTTCCGTCGTGTGATGATAATCCACGTTTGTGTCTCCGACGCATTTCACCGCAAGGTCGAATCTGCCGTGCGCCGCAAAAAGCGTCAACATATGGTCCAAAAAGCCGCAGCCCGTGTCGATCCGGGACTTCCCGACGCCGTCGAGATCGATGGTGAGCGCGATATCGGTCTCCGCGGTCTTACGCTTGATCTCCGCCTGTCTCATGCTCTCTCCTCCTTGATCTGTTTCACCGCCCGAAGCAGGGCATCCGTCTCCTCCGCCGAACCGACGGAGATACGCACGAAGTCACGCAGGCGATCTTTATCGAAATAGCGCACGAGCACGCCTTTCTTTTTGAGCTCTTTATAGATCACTTCCCCTGAAATATCCGCGCATTTCGCAAAAATAAAATTCGCGGAAGAAGGGAGCACCGTGAAGCCCATCGCTTCAAGAGAAGCGGTCATCCGCGCGCGGTTTTCCTTGATAATCGCCATATTGCGCAAGAAGTATTCCCTGTCCGTCAAGGCGCCGATCCCCGCCGCAGCGGTCATCGAATTTACGTTATACGGATTGGTGGAATACTTGATCTTTTTGAGGTCCGCGATCAAAGCGGGACAAGCAAATCCGATGCCTAGCCTACCGCCCGCAAGGGAATAAGACTTCGAGAACGTGCGCGTAACGAGCAGGTTCTCGTATTTCCCGATGAGGGGAAGCGCGGACTCGCCGCCGAAATCCACGTACGCCTCGTCGATGACGACGACGTGATCGGGATTCTTTTGCAAAATGCTTTCGATCTCCGCCTTCGTGATGGCGACGCCCGTCGGCGCATTGGGGTTCGCGAGGAAGATCGTCCCTTTCGCGTCGAAATAATCGCGAACCTCCACGCGATACTCCTCCGTCAAGGGGATCTCGCGATACGGCACGCCGTTCAGCCCCGCGAAAACTTTATAAAACCCGTACGTGATGTCGGGAAAGACGGCGGGAGACGCATCGTCGCAGAAAGCGAGGAAGGCAAAATTCAGAACTTCGTCCGAGCCGTTCGTGAAGATCATCTCTTCGGAGCTGACCCCGAAGCTCTCCGCCGCGACCGACGTCAGCACACGGCATTCGGGATCGCAATAAAGATTCAGCCCGCCCGCCGCTTGACGCGCGAGCCGCTCCGCATAGGGAGAGGGCGGAAAAGGACTTTCATTGGTGTTGAGTTTGACGTATTTTCTGTCTTGCGGCTGTTCCCCGGGGACGTACGCCTCGAAGGGGACGAGCCTCTCTGCCAAAAATTTGCTCATTTTCTTTCACTCCTTATGACGGCGCTCTTCGCATGTCCGGTCAAGCCCTCTTTTACGGCGAATGCCGCCACTTCTTCCGCCACCTCCGAAAGCGCCTCTTCGGTGTAATAAGCGTACTGCGTTTTCTTGATGAAATCATCGACGGAAAGCGGGCTGGAAAAACGCGCCGTTCCGCAGGTGGGCAACGTATGATTCATGCCCGCGTAATAATCTCCGATGGCTTCGGGACAGTATCGTCCGAGGAAGACGCTGCCCGCGTTCTTCACCTTCTCCAAAAGCGCGAAAGGATCCTCCACGCAGAGTTCGAGATGTTCGGGCGCGATCTCATTCGCGACCTCCACCCCCTGCGAGAGATCTTCAACGAGGATGATCTTGCCGTTCTTTTCGACGGAAGAACACGCGATCTCACGGCGTGACATCCCTTCGAGAAGCTCCTCGATCGCCCCTTGGACTCCCTTGGCGAGAGCTATGTCGTCCGTGATGAGGACGGCGCTCGCATTGCGGTCATGCTCCGCCTGCGAGAGAAGGTCCGCCGCAAGACACTTCGCATCATTCTTCCCGTCCGCCAAGACGAGGATCTCGCTCGGTCCCGCGATCATATCGATAGAGACCAGCCCGAAGACCTGCTTCTTCGCCTCCGCGACGAAAGCATTTCCGGGGCCGACGATCTTATCCACTTTGGGCACGCTCTCGGTGCCGTACGCCAGCGCGGCGATCGCCTGCGCGCCGCCCACTTTATAGATCTCGTCCACGCCCGCGACCTTCGCCGCCG
>CAMOUZ010000095.1 GCA_946626795.1 uncultured Clostridia bacterium | reverse complement strand
TTCTCGCGTGAACGCCGATATGATGGTGGGGCTCCCGGGTGAGACGGAGAAGGACGTTTCCGAGATCTTGCGCGTTTTTCTCGATAAGGGACTTTCCCACGTTTCCTGTTATTCGCTCATTCTCGAACGGGGTACGAGGCTGTATCGCGAAGCGAAGAAGGGGCTTTTCACCCCCGACGAGGATCACGCCGTCGAGATGTACGACATGGCGTGCGCGGCGCTTTCCGAAGGCGGGCTTTCCCGTTATGAGATCAGTAATTTCGCGCGGGAAGGCGAGGAATGTCGTTATAATCTCTCGGTGTGGCAGTACGCCGATTATCTCGGGCTGGGGCTCGGGGCAAGTTCCTTTCTGAAAGTTTCCGATCCCTTTATCCTAAGGAGGTATCGTGAGCCCGTTGATCTGCGGAAGTATCTTGAAGGGAAGCGTCCGGGTAGCGTTCGGATCTCTCTCTCGGAAGGGAAAGAGGAGTTCGTTATGCTGGGTCTTCGCACGGCGCAAGGCTTGTCCGTCCCGCGTTTCAATGCGTTATTCAAGACGGATTTCCTCTCGGAATACGCGGAAAGGCTCGATCGCCTTCGCCCGTATCTTACGATTTCGGAGGATTTTGTCGCCGTGAAGCCCGAGCATTTTTACGTCTCGAACGCCATTATTTCAGAGCTGATCTGACCGCAATTTTTTGATTACTTTGCCTCTTCTTCGCGCGGGTATGCAGATCTTATTTAAATATATTTAATTATAAATGTTTCTTTTGATCTTTATTTATAGGGTTGCTTCCTTTTTTTTGCCGCTGCTTTTTTTTAAAATAAAAAAATATAAAAATTTCTTCTAAAACTCTTGACATTCGCAAATAATAGTATTAGACTGTTAGCAGTTGGAAGGTTAGAGTGCTAACAGTTAATATATGGGACTGCCAAGCCGAAAATAAGAAGGAGGTCAAAGCAATGGAAATGTCCGGTCGTAAAAGAAAGATCCTCGGATTGCTCGTAGATCGTTATATCCATACGGCGGAGCCCGTTTCCAGCGCGGAGATCAAGAGCCTGTATGGGGAGGAGATCAGCTCCGCCACCATTCGCAGTGAGCTTGCTTCCCTCGAAGAACTCGGCTATTTGATCCAGCCTCATGTCTCCTCGGGGCGCATCCCGACCGAGCTTGCTTATAAGCTTTATGTGGAGAGTGTGCTTGCGGGCGAGAAGAAGGAGATCGTCGTCGCCGGCGTGAGAGATTATCTCGATAAAAAGATCGTGGAGATCGAGGATGTCGTCCGCAATACCGCGCGCGTCATCAGCGAAGCCACGAATTACACGAGCGTGATCGTCATCAAGAATACCGATGAGATCCGTCTCCGCGAGATCAAGCTTGTCGAGGTGGACGCGGGCAGAGCGCTCGTCGTCATCATCACAGACAGCGGCGTCATCAAGGACAATATCATCGAGATCCCCGTGAATATGGGAAGCGGATATATTGCGGCGGCAAATAACGTGGTGAATGACCTCTTTGCGGGCCGCACCTTGAAAGAGATCAAGACCAAGCATATGAATATCGAGGGCGAGATGCTCCAATATCACGATATCTTCGATAAAATCGTCACCTTGCTTGAAGAATATGCTTCGGGCAGGCACGATAAAGTGTATGTTGAAGGGACGAGTAAGATGTTCCGCCATCCCGAGTTCAGCGAGATGGAGAATGCAATGGATTTCATCAAGCTCCTCGATGAGAAAGAGAAGCTCTCCGACCTAATGACGTCGGACGATGATATTGAGCTCTCTGTGCGTATCGGACGGCCCGACGGCCTCAATGGGAATTGCTCTATGGTCACCGCGCGTTATTCCATCGGCGGTGCCGAAGTGGGCAAAGCGGGTGTGATCGGTCCGGAGAGAATGGATTATGATAAAGTAGTAAGCGTCCTTCATTATATTCAGAAAGTATTCAATGGTGAAGATGACGGAAAGGAGAACGGAAATGGCGAAATCAGGACAAGAAAGTAAGACCGAGAAGAATAAGACCGAAGAAACGGTGGTGGATTTCGATACGGAGGGAATGATCCGAGAGGAAGAGCCTACGAAGGAAAGCCCCGAGGTCACCGCGCTGAAAGCCGAACTTGAAAAGGAGAAAGAGAGTTATCTCCGTCTCCGTGCGGATCACGAGAATTTCCGTAGGAGAAATCAAGAGGCGACCCTTCGCGCGAGGCAAGACGGCACGGCGGACGCCGTGGAAGCGATCCTCCCCGTGATCGACAGCATCGACAGAGCCTTGAAGATGTGCGCGGAAGAGAAGTCCAAAGAAGGACTCCTGCTCATCAAGCGGCAGATCGAGAGCTCCCTCGGACAGCTCGGGGTCAGCGAGATAGAAGCGGAAAACGTCCCCTTCGATCATAACTTGCACAACGCAGTGATGAAAGAAGAGGTGGAAGAAGATCGCGTCGGTAAGGTCATTGAGGTCTATCAACGCGGATACAAGATCGGCAATAAAGTGATTCGATACGCGATGGTGAAAGTCGGCGTGGAGAAGAGCGAATAAATATTAAATCAAGGAGGCAGCAGCCTCAAATAAAAGAAAAGGAGATAAAAAAACTATGGGAAAGATCATTGGTATTGATTTGGGAACAACGAATTCGTGCGTAGCGGTTATGGAAGGCGGCGAGGCGACTGTCATCGCCAATGCGGAAGGATCGAGGACGACCCCGTCCGTCGTGGGCTTCACGAAAGACGGCGAGAGACTCGTCGGTCAGGCGGCGAAGCGTCAAGCGGTCTCGAACCCCCTGCGCACCGTTTCCTCCATTAAGAGGGAGATGGGCACGACCTACACCGTCAAAGTGGATAACCACAGCTATTCTCCGCAGGAGATCAGCGCGATGATCCTCTCGAAGCTCAAAAAGGACGCGGAGGCATATATCGGAAGCAAGGTCACCCAAGCGGTCATCACCGTGCCGGCGTATTTCTCCGACAGTCAGCGTCAGGCGACCAAGGACGCGGGCAAGATCGCAGGACTTGAAGTCCTTCGTATCATCAATGAGCCTACGGCGGCGGCGCTCGCTTACGGCTTGGATAAGTCCGAGAATAAGAATCAAAAGGTCTTGATCTATGACCTCGGCGGCGGTACGTTCGATGTTTCCATTCTTGAAATCGGCGACGGCGTCTTCGAAGTGCTTTCCACGAACGGCGACACCCGTCTCGGCGGCGATGACTTCGATAAGAAATTGATGGATTACATCGTTTCCGAGTTCAAGGCGAAAGAGGGCGTGGATCTCTCCACGGATAAAATGGCGATGCAGCGTATCAAGGAAGCCGCCGAGAAAGCAAAGATCGAGCTCTCCGGCATGATGAAGACGAATGTGAATCTTCCCTTCATCACGATGGGAAATGACGGACCGAAGCACCTTGATATGGACATCACGAAAGTAAAGTTCGATAGCCTCACGGCGGATCTCGTCGAGCGTACGATTCGTCCGACCAAGCAGGCGATGAGCGATGCGGGCATCACGTTCAGCGAGATCTCGAAAGTCATTCTCGTCGGCGGCAGCACGCGTATACCCGCCGTCATCGACGCAGTCAGAAATCTTACGGGCAAAGAGCCCTATAAGGGCATAAACCCCGATGAGTGCGTGGCGATCGGCGCGGCGATCCAAGCCGGCGTTCTCGGCGGCGAAGTGAAGGACGTCCTCCTTCTCGATGTGACGCCTTTGTCCCTCGGCATCGAGACGATGGGCGGCGTCTTCACCAAGCTCATCGACAGAAATACGACGATCCCGACGAGCAAGTCGCAGATCTTCTCCACCGCGGCGGATAACCAGCCCTCCGTCGAGATCCATGTCTTGCAGGGCGAGCGTTCGATGGCGAGCGGCAATAAGACCCTCGGCAGGTTCATCTTGGACGGCATCGCGCCGGCGCCCCGCGGCATCCCGCAGATCGAGGTCACATTCGATATCGACGCGAACGGCATCGTGAACGTGAAAGCGAAGGATAAGGGCACGAATAAAGAGCAAAGCATCACCCTTACGGCGAGCTCGAATCTCTCGGAAAGCGATATCGACGCAGCCATCAAGGATGCGGAGAAGTACGCGGAAGAGGACAATAAGAGAAAAGAACTCTTCGAGATGAAGAACAGCGGAGAACAGCTCATCTACACGGCGGAAAAAGCGGTGAAAGAAAGCGGCGACAAGCTCTCCGAAGAGGATAAGAAGATCGTCGAAGACGCTGTGAAAGCGGCAAAGGAGGAGATCAATACCGACGATGTCGAGGCGATCAAAACCGCGATCGAAAAGCTCTCCTCGGCGATCAATCCCGTCTTCACCAAGCTTTATCAGCAAGGACAGGCGGGGAACCCCGGCGAAGGTCCCGCCGATGACGGCAATATCAACGGAAACGGTACGGTGGAATAAGCTTCCCCCAAAAAAAATAAAGGATGATTGCAGAGAGGCACCCCCTCTCTGCAAGTTCGCGTTTAAGAGAAAAGGAAAGTTATGGCGGAAAAATACGATTATTACGAGATACTCGGCGTAGGGAAAGGCGCGACGGACGATGAGATCAAGTCTGCTTATCGCAAGATGGCGAAAAAATACCATCCCGACCTTTATACCACTCGTCCCGAGGCGGAGCGCAAGCAAGCTGAAGAGCAGTTCAAGAAGATCAATCACGCATATGACGTGCTCTCCGACAAGCAAAAGCGCGCCGCATACGACCAATATGGGGATG
>CAMOUZ010000094.1 GCA_946626795.1 uncultured Clostridia bacterium | reverse complement strand
CTCCGCCCTTTTCGGGAAGACCGTCGCGGTGGCGGGGACGCATGGCAAGACGACGGTCAGTGCGATGATTTCTTCCGTCCTCGCTTCGTCCGGCACCCCTTTTTCGGCGCATATCGGAGGCGTGGCGCGAAATTTCGGAAGCAATCTTTTCCTCTCGGGGCGCGACGTCTTCGTGACGGAAGCCTGTGAGTACAAGGACAGTTTTCTCTCTTTGACGCCCGATCTCGCCGTCGTTTTGAATGCGGAGATCGATCACGGGGATTATTTCAGCGACGAAGAAAGCGTCTTTCGATCCTTCCGAAAGTTCGTTTTAAGGACAAAACGCGGCGGAGCGGCGATCCTCGGCGAAGGGGTCAAAGAAAAGCTCGGTCCCTTCTCGAATGAAGATATCCGCATATGTGCATATGGCGATGATTTCATTATGGAAGAGGCGGAGGGCGGGCTTTATCTCGTGGATAAGGAGCGCGGAAAATTTTATTTCAGCACGACGGCGAAAGGCAGGCATAATCGCTATAATGCCGCCATTGCGGCGGAAGCGGCGTTTCTTCTCGGCGTGCCCGAAGATCGCGTGCGGATCGGTCTTGCGAGTTTTCTCGGTGTAAAACGCCGTTACGAGCCGATGGGGCATACTCTCGGCGGCGCCGCTGTCTTTCACGATTATGCCCATCATCCCAGCGAGATCAGGGCGGTCTCCGAGGTAGCGAGAGGGGAGACGGAGGGTCGCCTCATCCTCGTCTTCGAGCCGCATACTTATTCGCGCACGGCCGTGCTCTTTTCGGACTTCGTGCGGGTCTTGTCCGAGGCGGACGTGCTCGTGATTTTGCCCACCTATTCCGCGCGGGAAGTTCCGCAAGACGGCGTGGACGCCCGCGCCTTATATTGCGCCGCAAAAGCCAAAGAAAAGTATTATTTCACGAGCTATGACGACGTGAGAAAATGGCTGGATCGCTTTGCGGAGAGCCGTGACACCGTCCTCCTCCTCGGCGCAGGGAGTATAGAGAAGGTGGGAGAGACTTTCAGAAAGCGGTGAAATCGCCCAAGGCGGTGAAATTGCTTTCGGCGGTGAAATTTGCGCCAAACGGTGTAAGTTGCGGATGAAAGACAGAAGTGTCGGGGCGTAGGAGAGAGCGCCGCCTCGGTTGCGCGTTTCCTGCGTTAATCTTTTTTTTTTGTAACGCCGCTTTTTAGGTAACACCTCGCGCTTTGTCGTATATTTATTTAAGTTGCATTTTATATTTTCCGCGTGTATAATTAGAGTGTATGGAGAGAATACATGCGAAAAGGGGTTTGAAGTGGACGAAATAGCCATCAAAGTATTAGATACGCTCTTCGATCTTTGCGAGGGAGAGTCGTATGCCATTTTAGAAGCGGACGAGATCACCTCTCGTATCCCGAATCATGCCTTCGCTACGGACGAGCTGGCGGAGATATTATCTTCCTTTGCCGTGGATGGACTCGTGGATATGAAATACGCGGACAATAAGGAGTTCTGCATCGCGATGCGCACGAAGGGGCGCACGCTGATCAAGCAGTCTCGCGAACGCCTGCAACACCTTATCGATGAGAATCCGGAAGTCATCGCGTATCGCGAGGGCATCCGCGCCGCCGAGCAGGACAGAGCCGAGCGCCGCGCCCTCGAAGAGGAGAAAGCCCGCCTTTTGCATGAGCAGGAGGAGAAGCTCGCCGAGGCGAAGGAGTCTTTGGATTCCGCCGTGACCAAAAAGGAGAAAGCGGAGAAGAAAGAGCAGCTCGAACGCGTCCGCGAAGAGAATCGACAGGGACAAGCCCGCGTGGACGAGCTGGACGAGGCGATCGCCGCCACGGAGGTCAGAGAGCGTTCGAGAAATACCGTTCTGCCGAACCTTGCGCGCGGCTATCAAGCGCAGGCGGAGCCCATTCCGCCCGCCCCGAAACGCACGGTGCCGAAGTCTTCGCGCGCTTTCATCGCCGCCTTCATCGGCTCCGCCATAGGCGCCGCCGTCGTGAACGTCATCTTTTGGATCATTTTTTTGGTGAAGTATGCTAAATAAGAAAGAGAGCGCTCTGATGCGCGTGATTTATAAGCAAACGACGAAGAATAAGGGGATGTGCCTGATCCGCCCCGTGGATCTTATGGTGGGCATTCCGTATTCTTTGGAGTTTAAGGCGGAGGATCTCGAACCGACGATGCGCGCCCTTGTTTACGATGAATATATCGACCTTGTCGAGTCGGACAAGAAAGGCGATTTTTATTATTGCATCACTCTTTTGAAGAAAGGCTTTGCCTTCCAACGCAGCGAGGAGCAGAGGCTTCGTGCGCGTCGTTCCAGCATCATTTCCAAGGTGCTTCTCGCGCTGCTCGGCGCGGCGGTCGCCATCGCGGCGAAACCGATCCTCAATCTCATCTTAAATGCCATCAAGAAGTGATATGAAATTCGAGCTCGTGCCCCCTCTTATGCCTTGCGGAGACCAGCCGCAAGCCATTCAAAAGCTCGTTGAGGGCGTGGAGGACGGACTTTCCACGCAGGTCCTTCTCGGCGTCACGGGGAGCGGCAAGACTTTTACGATGGCGAATGTCATCGAGCGTCTTCAACGCCCCGCTCTCGTCATCGCGCATAATAAGACTCTCGCCGCTCAGCTTTGCAATGAGTTCCGCGAGCTCTTCCCGCATAACCGCGTGGAGTTTTTCGTTTCCTATTACGATTATTATCAGCCCGAGGCGTATGTTCCCTCCACCGACACTTATATCGAGAAGGAGCTCGACATCAATGACGAGATCGATAAGCTCCGCCATTCCGCTACGAGTTCGCTTTGCGAGAGGAGGGACACCATTGTCGTGGCTTCCGTCTCCTGTATCTACGGTCTCGGCGCGCCGAAAGAGTATTATTCACACGCCGTCTCTCTTCGCGAAGAGCAGGACGTTTCGCGCGATGAGATCATTCGTCGCCTCGTAAATATCCAATACACCCGCGCGGACATCGATTTTAGGCGCGGAACTTTCCGCGCGAGGGGGGACGTCCTCGACAT
The DNA here is from genome assembly GCA_946626795.1 of uncultured Clostridia bacterium. Taxonomy (GTDB): domain Bacteria; phylum Bacillota; class Clostridia; order Christensenellales; family CAG-1252; genus CAG-1252. The sequence continues at coordinate 1,825 of CAMOUZ010000094.1, read as the reverse complement.
TTTCCCCATCAGCTCCTCCGAGACGGCGGTGCGCGTGGAGTTTTTCGGCGACACCATCGATCGCATTTGCGAATTCGACGTCGTGACTGGGAAAGTGAAAAACGATTTGAAGCACGTTAATATCTTCCCCGCGAGCCATTATATGATCGGCGGCGAGAGCGTGGATAGCGTCCTCGCGAGGATCAATGCGGATATGCTCGTCCAAGAGAAGAAATTTCTCGACGAAGGGAAGATGATCGAAGCCCAGCGCATTCGCGAGCGCGTGCTGTATGACACCGAGATGATTCGAGAGGTGGGCTATTGCAGCGGCATCGAGAATTACAGCCGTTATTTCGACGGGCGAGAGCCGGGCACGCCGCCTTACACTTTGACGGACTTTTTCCCGGAGGATTTCATCGTCTTCATCGACGAGAGCCATATGACGCTCCCGCAGATCCGCGCGATGTGTAATGGCGATCGCGCGCGAAAGAAGAACCTCGTGGATTACGGTTTCCGTTTGCCTGCCGCGTATGACAATCGTCCGCTGACTTTCGACGAATTCATTTCCCGCGTCCCGCAGATGATCTGTGTCTCCGCTACGCCCGCGCCCTATGAGCTCGAACGCGCGGGGAACGTCGTGGAACAGCTCATTCGCCCGACGGGACTTTTGGATCCCACCGTCACCGTAAAGCCCATCAAAGGGCAGATCGACGACCTCCTCGGCGAGATCAAAGCCACGACGGCAAAAGGATATCGCACCCTTGTGACCACGCTCACGAAGCGTATGGCGGAGAATCTCACGGAGTATCTCAAAGAGCAGGGGATCAAGGCGATCTATATGCATAGCGACATCGTCACCTTGGAGAGGATCAAGACGGTGAATGCGCTCCGCGAAGGGGAGTACGACGTGCTCGTGGGCATAAATCTCCTCCGTGAGGGTCTGGATCTTCCCGAAGTGGGGCTCATCGCCATCCTCGACGCGGATAAAGAGGGCTTCCTCCGTAGCGAGACCTCCCTCGTGCAAACCATCGGCCGCGCGGCGAGAAATGCGGACGGACGGGTCATTATGTATGCGGACGTGATGACGGACAGCATGAAGAGAGCCATTGAAGAGACCGAGCGTAGACGCAAGGTGCAGGACGAGCACAATAAACTGAACGGGATCACGCCGAAGACCATCGTGAAGCGCATCGTGAATACCATCGAGATCACGAAGACCGCGCGGAAGGCCGAAGCGGAGAAGAAACATTATACCTCCCGCGAGCTCGATCACGAGATAGAGCTCCTGACGGGACTCATGAAGAGGGCGGCGGCAAGCCTCGATTTCGAGACGGCGATCGAGCTCAGAAACGAGCTCACCGCGCTCCAAAGTATGAAAAGGAAAGGGCAGTGATATGGACGACAGACTTTATGTGAAAGGCGCGAGGCAGAATAATCTCAAAAATATCGACGTCTCCATTCCCAAGAATAAGCTCACGGTGTTTACGGGGCTTTCGGGAAGCGGCAAGTCTTCTCTCGCTTTCGACACCATCTTTGCGGAGGGACAGCGCCGCTATGTGGAGAGCCTCTCTTCTTACGCACGCCAATTCATCGGGCAGGCGGACAAGCCGGACGTGGATTATATCGACGGGCTTTCTCCCGCCATCTCGATCGACCAAAAGACCACGAGCAGAAACCCGCGTTCCACCGTGGGCACGACGACGGAGATCTATGATTTCCTGCGCCTTCTTTACGCCCGTATCGGCGTGCCGCATTGTCCGAATTGCGGAAAGGAGATCCGCGAGACTTCCATCGACCAGATCACGGACAGCGTGATGGCGGCGGGCGAGGGGACGAAAGTGCGCAT
>CAMOUZ010000093.1 GCA_946626795.1 uncultured Clostridia bacterium | reverse complement strand
GGCGGGGATCGTCTGCCGAAACGAGATCGCGGAGACGGAAAATCCCGCGCTCACCGAAGTGGGGCTTTACGGGAATGTCTCCCGCGGAAAGATCGTGGCGTATAGCTCCACGGACGAGGCTTGCGCCGCGGGGATCGCGAAGGATAATTTCACGAACGTCGTGGATTGCGCGAATTACGGAGAGATCGAGAGCACGGCGAGCCTTTCCGCGCCCGAAGAGGAGCTTTCCGCCGCGTGTGCGGGCGGCGTCGTCGGACTGAATTTCGGCGCGATCACGAGCTCTGTAAATCACGCGGAGGTCAGCGCGAAAGGAAAGAATGCTTATGCCTATTCGGGCGGGATCACCGCCATTAACCGCACGTACGATCTTGATGCGGGCACGGTGACTTCCTGCTCCGGTCTCGGGAAAGTGACGGCGGTCAGCGCGTCGGACAGCGTCTATGCGGGCGGGATCGCCGCGCGAAACGACGCGAATAACGATATCTCCGCCTGCCGCCAGATCGCGGATGTCAGCGCCTCCGTCACGCAGAGGGAAGAGGGCAAGAAAGCGTATGTTTATCTCGGCGGGATCGCGGGATGCAGCTACGGCAGCATTCAAAAGTCCTTCTATACGGGGGCGGTCACGACGGGCGACGAAAACACCTTCACGGGCGGCATCTGCGGCGCCGCGCATTATGTCTCTTATCGGCTCTATCCCATCCTCTTTTTGCAAAATGCGTACATTTCGGGGGAGGGAAAGGATCACGGCGCGGGCGCTCTCATCGTTCAAGACCTTTTCAGCGGGACGAATTACATTTACGGCGCGGCGACCCTCGAAGGGACGGATATGGAGACGAATCTCGATTTTCAGACCGTGAAAGTCGCTTCGCTCGACGAGATGAAGGCTTTGGAGGTTTATTTTGAATAAGCTCGGCAGGGAATGGAAGATCTTTATCATTGCGGCGGCGGTTTTGGCGGCGGCGTTCCTCGCCTTCCTACTGTTCTCCGTTCTCTCTCTCCGCGTCTCGGGAGCGATCCCCGTCGCCTGCTTTCGGGCGGGCATCTTTCTCTCCGCTTTTTATCTTGTTTCGGCTGTCATTCTTTTCGTCTTTGCTTTCAGACGAAAAACCTCTTAAAACCGCGAAAAAAGGCTTGTCTCTTTTTTTGGATATGATATAATATTCGATATATGACGAAGATCACGATAGATGAGAATGAACTCATAGAAAAAGTCAAGCACGTTTTCTCGGGCGCACAGTGCGAGCTCGTTCTCTCGGCTTTTGCCTTCGCGAAAGAGAAGCACGAAGGGCAGTTCCGCCTTTCGGGCGAGCCCTATATCATCCATCCCTGCCACGTTGCGAATATCCTCCTTGACCTCGGGATGGACGCCGAGACCGTGGCGGCGGGCTTTCTCCATGACGTCATCGAAGATACGGATGCCACGCACGAGATCTTGGAAGAGCGCTTCGGCGCGGGGGTGACGATGCTCGTCGAAGGGGTCACGAAGCTGAATAAGCTCCAATTCAAAAGCAAAGAACAGGCGCAAGCGGAAAATCTCCGTAAGATGCTCCTCGCGATGGCGAAGGATGTGCGCGTCATCATCATCAAATTCGCGGACAGATTGCATAATATGCGCTCCCTCTCCTATAAGCCGGAGGAGTCTCGTCAGGCGATCGCGAAAGAGACGATGGATATCTATGCGCCGCTCGCCGCTCGTCTCGGGATGTCGCAGATCAAAGGCGAGCTCGAAGATCTCGCGATGCGTTATCTTTATCCCAAAGAGTATTACGAGCTCGTAGATCTCATCTCCTCCAAGAAAGAGGAGAGGGACGACTTCGTGAAGAAGGTCAGCGAAGAGCTCAAAAAGAAGCTCGACGAGCAGCTCGGCATTCCTTACGAGATCAACGGTCGCTCCAAGCATTTTTACAGCATTTACAGGAAGATGAAGCGTCAGCAGTCTTCCATCGATCAAATCTATGATCTGATGGCGATCCGTATCATCGTGGATACGGTGAAGGATTGCTATAATGTCCTCGGGATCGTACATTCCCTTTGGACGCCTCTCCCCGGGCGTTTCAAGGATTATATCGCGATGCCCAAGGCGAATATGTATCAGTCGCTCCACACCACGGTTTTGAATGAGTTCGGCGCCCCCTTCGAGGTCCAGATCCGCACGAAAGAGATGCATCGCCTTGCCGAGTACGGTATCGCCGCGCATTGGAAGTATAAGGACGGAAGGACGGATCGCACCCTCGACGAGAAGATCAAGTGGATTCGAGAGGTGATGGCGCTCCATGAGTCGGACGTCGAGGACAGTCAGGAATATATCGCCGCCTTGAAGACCGAGATGTTTAATGACGAGGTCTTCGTCTTTACGCCGCGCGGCGACGTCATCAATCTGCCCGCGGGCTCCACGGTCGTGGACTTTGCTTACGCCATCCATAGCGACGTCGGAAATAAATGCACGGGCGGCAAGATCAATATGAAGATCGTCTCCCTTTCCACGAAGCTCAAAACGGGGGATATCGTGGAGATCATCACATCCTCTTCGGCTAAGCCGAGCCGCGATTGGCTTCGTTTCGTAGCGTCTCCCTCTACGAAGGCGAGGATCCGTCAATATTTCAAGAGAACGATGCGGGAGGAGAATGTCCGCATCGGACGGGATATGCTCATCGCCGCCTGCAAAAAAGCGGGGTACAGCGCGAAGGAGCTGATGGTGGAGAGCTGGATCTACGAGACGGCGGAAAGACAGTCCTTCTCCTCCGCGGACGACGTGCTCGCCGCCGTGGGATACGGAGAGCTGAAACCCAAGCAGATCATCGACAAGCTCGTCCATCGTTATCTTCAAACCATCCCGAAGGAAGAGGCGAAACACCCCGTCGTTCGCAAGAGCTCTTCTTCGGGGAATAACGTGCTCATCGACGGAGAGGACGGGATGCAGATCCATCTTTGTAAGTGTTGCAATCCGCTCCCGGGAGACCGCATCATCGGGTATATCACGCGCGGCAGGGGGATCAATGTGCATCGCGCGGACTGCAAGAACGTGTCCGATTTGGAGAATGAACGTCTCATCAAGGCGGAATGGAGCGGCGTCGTCGCGGGGAAATTCTCCGTGACCCTCGTCGTCTTTGCGGATGAGACCTCCGCGATCAATAAAGTGACGGAGCTTTTCTCTTCGATGAATGTGGAGCTCACACATATCGCCGCCGCGGTGGATAAAGACAAGAAGGTGAAGATCGAAGTCACCGCCGAGCTCGGGGGCAGGGAGGAGCTCATTTCGCTGAAAAATAAGCTCATGCAGATCAAGTCGGTCACGGACGTCGTCCGCGGCTAACCCTTGCTTTTCTTATTCTTTTCACACTCTCTCGCGTTTCGACATACTATGCAGTGTACAGAAGAAGACCCTTCCGTGAAGGAATGAGATACCCCTTGAAAAATGCCGGCGCCGGCTTGACTCGATTCTCGTACCGCTTTCGAGCGGTACGTTTTTTTTATTGCAAGCGGCATTTCGGCGTAAAAATGCGAATATTCGCCTCATACCCCTTGAAATATATTTATTATAATGCTAAAATAATATATTGGAAGATTTTCAGGAGGTTTTCTTATGAATTTATGGCGTGATATGGATCCCGAACGCATCAGTCCGCAAGACTTTATCGCCGTGATCGAGATCAGCAAAGGTAGTAAGAATAAGTACGAGCTTGATAAATCGACGGGGGCGCTCATCCTCGACAGGGTGCTTTATACGTCCACGCATTATCCCGCGAATTATGGCTTCATTCCTTTGACCTATGCCGACGACAAGGACCCTTTGGACGTTCTCGTCCTTTGCAGTGAGCAGATCGCGCCGCTTGCCATCGTGCAGTGTTATCCCATCGGGGTGATGGCGATGATCGACGGGGGCGCTTTCGATTATAAGATCATCGCCGTGCCTTTCCATGACCCCACCTTCAATAATTATCGTGACGTCGGAGAGCTCCCGCCCCATATCGTGCAGGAGATCGCCCATTTCTTTAATGTCTATAAGCAGCTCGAACATAAGGAGACCACCGTGATGGAGATCTTCGGAAGAGATCGCGCGCTCGAAATCATTCGCGAGGCGATCACGCTGTATCGGGAGAAATTTATTCAGCAATAATTATGAATGTTTATGACGTGATCGTGATCGGCGGAGGCGTTGTCGGGACGGCTGTCCTGAGGAGTCTTGCCGGCTATAAAGCAAAAGTGCTTCTTTTGGAGAAGTCCTCCGACGTTGCTTGCGGAGCGAGCCGCGCGAATAGCGGCATCGTGCATGCGGGCTATGACGCGGAGACGGGGACGAAGAAGGCTTATTTTAATGTAAAAGGAGCGGCGATGTTCCCTTCTTTGACCGCGGAGCTTGACGTGCCGTATCAAAAGGTCGGCTCTCTTGTTGCGGCGAGAAAAGAGGGACTTCCCGCGCTCGAAGTGCTCCGTGACCGCGGCGTCAAAAACGGCGTGAAAGTGGAGATTCTCGGCAGGGACGCGGTTCGCGCTCTCGAACCGAATATCGCGGATGATATCGAATACGCGCTCTATGCTCCGGAGGCGGGGGTCGTCTCGCCGTATCAGCTTACGATCGCCTTTGCGGATCACGCGGTGATAAATGGGGCGGAAGTGCGCTTGGAGGAAAAAGTGATTTCGCTCTCCAAGGAAGACAGCCTTTTCACCGTACGCACGGAGAAAGGAGTTTACGCCTCTCGCTTCGTCGTGAACGCGGCGGGCGCGGGCGCGTCGGAGGTGAATGCCCTCATCGGCGAAGAGCCTTATCAAGAGACCCATGCCGCAGGTGATTATTATATCCTCGACCATAAAGAGGCGGGCGTCGTACGCACCGTCGTTTTCCCGCTT
>CAMOUZ010000092.1 GCA_946626795.1 uncultured Clostridia bacterium | reverse complement strand
GACCCCTCCCGCTCCCGTCCTCATCAAGAAGGCATGCGGCATCGAGAGCGGCTCTGCGAAGCCGAATAAAGAGAAGGTGGCGAAGCTCACCAAGGCGCAAGTCAAAGAGATCGCGGAGATCAAGATGCCCGACCTCAATGCGGCGAGCCTCGAAGCGGCTATGAGCATGATCGCCGGTACCGCGCGCAGCATGGGCATCACGGTGGAAGACTAAGGAGGTGGACGTTATGAAGATCAGCAAGAGATATAAAGAGGCGTCTGCCTTGGTAGAGAAGAATAAGGTCTATGACAGCGTGGAAGCGATGGAGCTTGCCGTCAAGACCGCAAGCGCGAAGTTCGATGAGTCCGTTGAGCTCCATGTGAAGCTCGGCGTGGACAGCAAGCACGCGGATCAGCAGGTCCGTGGCGTGGTCGTCCTTCCGAACGGCACCGGTAAGAGCGTGAAAGTCCTTGTCATCGCGAAAGGCGAAAAGGCGGACGAAGCGCAGGCAGCGGGCGCGGATATCGTCGGCGCGGATGAGATCATCGCGAAGATCCAGAAGGACAGCTGGTTCGATTTCGACGTCTGTATCACCACCCCCGATATGATGGGTATGGTCGGTAGGATCGCTCGTTTGCTCGGCCCGAAAGGCCTCATGCCGAACCCGAAGAGCGGCACCGTTACGACGGATATCACCAAGGCGGTCAAAGAGGTCAAGGCAGGTAAAGTCGAGTATAGGCTCGATAAGACCAATATCATCCATGTCGCCGTCGGTAAGGTCAGTTTCGGCGCGGAGAAGCTCCATGAGAACTTCGCCACCGTTATGGACGCCATCATTAAGGCGAAGCCGAGCACCGCGAAGGGCACGTACCTCCGCAGCGTGAGCGTCTCCACCACGATGGGCCCCGGCATCAAGGTCAGCTATTCCAAAGCGAATTCTTAATAAAATCGCTTGACCATAGCGAAAAAGTATACTATAATAACGAAGTCTTAAGACAGCAAGCGGCGTCAGCCGTAACCGTAAAGGGCTTGCCGAGGATGCGTTTTTTCAAGATAGTGAAATTATGCTCTCGTCGTCTTATGACTGCGAGAGCATTCTTTATGAATGCGTCCGATATTCTATAAAGGAGGTATGTAACGTGTCAGCAGCATTAGAAGAGAAGAAACAGCTTGTCGAAGAGCTCAAAGCCAAGATCGGCGACGCTTCGTCCGTCGTCTTGGTGGATTACAAAGGTCTCACCGTTGCCCAAGATACCGAGCTTCGTAAGACGCTCCGTGAGGCGAAAGTCGAGTACCGCGTGCTCAAAAACAGGCTCGTGCAGAAGGCTTTCAATGAGCTCGGTTATTCCGATTTCGACGAAGCGCTCAACGGTCCCACCGCAGTGGCTTTCGCCATGGAAGATCCCGTCGCTCCCGCAAAGATCCTTTTGGAGAGCGCCGATAAGTACAAGAAGATGACCGTCAAGTGCGGCATGGTGGAAGGCGCTTATATCGACCTGAACGGGGTGAAAGAGCTCGCCACGCTCCCGCCGAAAGAGGTCCTCGTCGCGAAGTTGCTCGGTACTCTCGAAGCGCCGATCAGCGGCTTGGCAAGAGTGCTCAGCGAGACCATCTCGGGCCTTGCAAGAGTGCTGAATCAGATCGCCGAGAAGTAAATCAATCCCTTATTTCATCAATCAAACGAAAATTAAAAAGAAAAATCATAGAAAATTATTTGGAGGAATATAAAAATGGCAGATATCGAAAAGATGATAGAAGAAATCAAATCCATGACTGTTTTGGAGATCAGCAAGCTTGTTAAGGCTCTCGAAGAAGAGTTCGGCGTGTCCGCTGCGGCTCCCGTGGCTGTTGCTGCGGCTCCCGCTGCCGGTGCGGCTGCTGCTCCCGCTGAGGAAGAGAAGACCGAGTTCACCGTTGTTTTGAAGGCTGCGGGTGCGAATAAGATCGCGGTCATCAAGGCTGTTCGTGAGCTCACCAGCCTCGGCCTTGCCGAAGCGAAGGGTCTTGTCGACGGCGCTCCCAAGGCTGTCAAAGAGAATGTCAGCAAGGAAGAGGCGGACAAGGCTGCGGAAGCTCTCAAAGCTGCCGGCGCAGAGATCGAGATCAAGTAAGTTTTTTGATCTTACGCAAAATAAGAGAAAGATCCATCGGGAAACCGATGGATCTTTTTTCTTACAAAAATACTTGTTTTGTGCTTTTAAGCTCTTTTCCGTTTCAGCTCCTCTTCCTCGTCATGCATTTCGTCTTGACGAGCCCGTCTTCCACGTTGATGGCTTCCAGCCCGCACATGCTGTTCACGTTGAAGATGCAGTCCGCGGAGCATTGCACCACGGTGTCCACGTTGTCGAGGACGTCCAGATCGGGCGCCGCTTCGTAGTTCGCGAAGATCTGTGAGAGCTCGCCGCCGTCCCGCTTCACCTTGCTTTTGCAGACGCCGTTCGCGCCGATATCGATGATCCCCGCCATACAGCGTTCGCATTCATTGTGTTCGCAGTTACTCGTTCCGCAGCGTAAACCTTTCATATCATACCTCCGATATAAAAAGTGTGCGCAGAATCGGGCGGTTTTATACGCGTGAAGGCATCGGGAAAAGGCGTTGCGTTTTGACGCGGGATATGATAAAATATAGAAAACGCCAAGGAAGGTTTTTTATGAAAGTCGTACTTACCGCAGATGTGAAGAATAAAGGCAAGAAAGGCGATATCGTCAATGTGAATGACGGTTACGCGATGAATTTCCTCATCCCGAAGGGGCTCGCCGTAGCGGCGTCCGCCGCGGCGGTCAATGAGACGAATCAGAAGAAAGCCGCCGAAGTCGCGCGCAAGGAGAAGGAGCTCGCCGCTGCGAAAGCGAATGCGGAGAAGCTGAATATGGCGACGGTCACGCTTTACGTAAAATGCGGCGAGAGCGGGAAGCTCTTCGGAAGCGTCACGGCGAAGGAGATCGCGGAGGAGCTGAAAAAGAGCGGTTATGACGTGGAGAAGAAGAATATCCTTCTCGAAGAGCCGCTTCGCAAGCTCGGCAGAGCCACCGTGGAGCTGAAGCTCTATCCCGGCGTTCGCACGAAGATCAATGTCGTGGTCGCGGAAGAGAAGTAATCAGTCCTCCGAAGAATAAATATTTACGATCTTATTTCCCTCGAATGAGAAGTCGTACGTTACGGCGACCTTCCCGTTCGAGGTCTTTTTTTCTATGGCGACCGCCGTCTCCGAAGAGGTGAAAAGGGGCTTTCTGATGCGGTCGAACTGCCCGAAATATTCATAGACCGTTTCGAGGTCTTTCGCGAATTCCGTCGAAAGAAGTCGGCGGAGCTCTTCGTCGTCTTTTGCTTTCACGGCTTCCAAGAGGAGCCGCCCTGCGTCTTCTCGTATGAAAGGATGCGCATATGTGCATTCGCAGATATGAGACGTCTTCTCGAAAGTCGCTCCCCGCCAAGTGTAGCGGGAGGTGACGCGGCGCTTTCGGAGGTCGGAGAGTCGCCTGACGACGGTGATCTCGTTTCCGACGGTCTCGATGTTTTCGCCCAAGACTTCGAGGAGCACTTTGGAAGCGCCCGCTTCGAGGGAGAGGACGGAGAGGTATTTTTCTCCTTTGCTTTCTCCGCGTAGGAGCAGGATAGGGGAGCGCTGTCCCGAGAGAAGCTCGGCTTGGAGCGAGCAAAGGGGCGCAAGGGGCTCGTAGGAGAGGGAATAAGCCCCTCGGAGGCAGATCTCACCGCCGAGAAAGAGGCGGCATTTTCCTTTCACGGTCTCGAATTCCGAGAGGAAGCGCTCGGGGTCCGCAGGCGGATAGATCTCCGCATTTTCTCTCCAACGGGTCAGCCCGATCTCGCCCTCCCGTTCGAGCGCGCCCTCTTGAAGACGGAAGAGGAGGAAGCCCGCGCTCCGCGCCCCGATATACGCCACTTTTCTCTCTTCTCCTTCCGCGAGGGAGAATTCCCGCTTTACGGGGTAGCCGTCCACGAAAAACTGCCCGTCTCTCACTTTGATTCGCATAAAGATTCCCCTTTTTTCTTTTTTATATAAATCTATTCAAAAGAATTACAAAATAGTCTTTCGCGTAGTATAATACAAATATGCTTTATTTCAAACCTTTTGAAAAATCCGATATTTCCGCGCTTCGCCCTTATTACGGCGGGGATTCTTGTCTCTGCACGAAAGCGCTCGGCGTGGAATATATGTGGTCGAAGCATAGCGGGACGGAGATCGCGCCTTATGAAGGCGGGATGGTCGTGAAATATCGTTTTACGGGGGTGGATATGTTCGCCGTGCCGCAAGGCGAAAGGAGAGACGAGGGGTTGCGCCTCATCGAGGAGTACGTTCGCGAACGCGGAGAGGAGCTCATCTTCAATTCCGTGGACGACGAGGACTTCCGATATCTTGCCTCGCACTATCCCGCCATCGAGCTGAAATCTCATCGGGATTACGACGATTATCTCTATTTCGCGGAGGATCTCCGCACATTCAAAGGAAAGAAATATCACGGTCAGCGTAATCACGTGAATCGCTTTATGCACGATTACCCGAATTACGTCTTTTCTCCTTTTGGGAAGGAGGAGCTCCCGCGTATCTATGCCTTCTTGGAGGAGCATAAGGCGCTTGCGCCCCGCTCGGAAGAGGAACTCACGGAGTATGCCTGTTGCGAGCGGCTGTTGGACGCTTTCGGGGAGCTGGACCTCCTCGCCGCCAAGATCGAGGTGGAGGGGAAGATCGTCGCTTTCAGCGTGGGCGAGGTGCTCGGGGAGACCCTCATCATCCATATCGAGAAGGCGCTCCCGTCGTATAGCGGCGTGTATCCCACGATGTGCACCCTCTTTGCGCAGACTTTCTCCCAAGGGCTTAAATATATCAGATCGGAAGAGCACACGTCTGAACTCCAGTCACCATGGCAT
>CAMOUZ010000091.1 GCA_946626795.1 uncultured Clostridia bacterium | reverse complement strand
CCAGCCTGCCATGTCCCGTCACGATCTCCGCTTGCGGCACAAGTTCGCGCACCCCGTCCGCAAAGGCGGAAAGACGCGCGACGTTATTATAAAGGATGAAGACCTGCCCGCCCCGTTCGAGCTCCGCCGTCACGGCTTCTTTCAGCATCGCGGGGGAGTATTCCGCCACCACCGTGCGCACGGGCTTCCGATTTTTGGGCGGCGTGTCGATGAGGCTGATGTCCCGGATCCCGGAAAGCGACATATGCAAGGTCCGAGGGATGGGCGTAGCGGACATCGAAAGCACGTTTATGCTCGTGCGCAGGCTCTTGATCTTCTCCTTATGCTCCACGCCGAAACGCTGTTCTTCGTCGAGGACGAGGAGCCCGATGTCATAAAACTCCACGTCTTTCGAGAGCATCCTATGCGTCCCCACCACGACGCCGAGCGAACCGTTTTTCAGCCCCATGAGGATCTCTTTGGTCTCCTTGGGCGTGCAAAAACGAGTCAGGCAGGCGCATTTGATCTTGAAGGGGCGAAGCCGCTCCGCCACGGTCTCGTAATGCTGTTCCGCGAGGATGGTGGTGGGGGCGAGGAACGCCACTTGCTTCCCCGCAAGGAGGGTCTTGAAGATGGCGCGAAGCGCCACTTCGGTCTTGCCGAAGCCCACGTCTCCGCAGAGAAGTCTGTCCATCACCTTCCCGCTCTCCATATCCGCCTTGACATCCGCGATCGCCGCGGCTTGTCCCGCCGTCTCCTCATAAGGGAACGCCGCCTCGAACTGCCGCATAAGGTCATTGTCGGGCGGATATTTCACCCCTTTGGTCTTCTCACGCTTCGCATAAAGCTCCACGAGGTCGAGCGCCATCTTTTTGATGGACTTTTTCGCCTTGGCTTTCTCTTTCTCGAAATCCCCCTTATTCGGATTCGAGAGCGGGGGCTCCTCCTCCGAGCCGCTGTACACGCTGAGCATATCCATCTGCGCCACGGGGAGATATATTTTATTTTGGTCCGCGTATTGAATGGCGAGATAATCCCCCTCGCCCGCGTAATTCTTGATGTGGATAAGCCCGAGACAGCGCCCGATGCCGAAATCCTCATGCACGACATAATCCCCCACTTTCGGCGCGATGACCGCGCGGGTGGGGAGACGGATCGCGGAGGCTTTGGAGAGGATATCCCCGCTGCCGATGAGGGTGACGCCTTCGCTCTTGGAGACGAATCCGCGCCGTAAAGGACGGGGGATCACGGTCACGGCGGAAGAGAGCTCTCCAAGGAGCTTTTCAAGGGACTCGGCGTGCTCTTTATCCTCTGCAAAGATCGTGATCTTGCGCCCTTGTTTCAGTTCGTCCGCGAGGAAACCCAAGAGCATATTCGAATTTTTGAGATAATTCGGAAGCGCGGCGGAATTTAAGGTGAAAGCGCCCTCTCTCTCGCTGATCTTTTCCACGAAAGAGGAGAGCCCCAGCTGCGGCATCGCGGAAAGCGCGGTCATGATGACCCGCTCTCCGACGACGGCGTCTCGATGGGCGGGAAGCACCTCGCCGTCTTTCGCCAGCCTCTCCACCCTGCCGTAATGCGAGACAAGGAAAGACGAGAAGCCCTCGAAGACCTTTTTGGGCTCGTCCACCGCGACGGAAAAGCCTTCGAGATAGTCGAAGATCGTCGCACGCTTTTCCTTCATAAAAGGCAGGAAATAGGTCAGTCCGCCGTCCGAAGGATTCGCCGCCGCGCGGAGATAAAGAGCGGAGAGCACGTCGTCCGTGCGGAGCTTCGCCGCTCGATTTTGCAGTCCGCGCGCTTCTTCGATCCGCTTGGTGATGAGGCGCACGTCCTCTTTGGTGAGGAGTATCTCGCCGGCAGGGGAAATCGTGAGGCTCTCCGCGCTCCCTTTCACGGAGAGAAAGTCCGGCGCGTAGGTCTTGATGCTCTCGATCTCGTCATAGAGAAACTCCACCTTGACGGGGTCTTCGGAGGAGACGGGGAAGATATAAAGGATATCGCCCACGAGGCGAAACTCCCCTTTCTTGGGGGCGCTGTCCACCCTCTCATATCCCGCATAAATCAATTTCGGGAGAAGGTCGGAGAAAGAGAGGCTCTCTCGAAGACGGAGGGTGATCGTCGCCGCCTTCACGTCCTCGGGACGCGGAAGATAGGAAAAGACCGCCTCCACCGTCGTGACCAGGACCTTCACCTCCCCCGACAAAAGCTTAGTCAGCGCGGCGATGCGCGCATAGGAAAGCGCGTCCGCGCGCCTGCCGAGGAGGACGTCTCCGCGAGGCGGGAGATACACCGCCGTCGTGCCGTAAGAAGAGATCTCCGCCGTCACGGCGAGCGCCGTTTCTTCCGTCGAGGCAAGATAGAGAAGATTCCCCCTCGTCGCCGCCGCGAGATGTGATTTTTGCGGGTCGGATATGCCAAAAACCAGCGATTTTTTCTCGCCGGCAAGTACGTCATATATGCGCTTATATATCTCAAAGCCCTTATAATAAAGACTTTCCATAGTGTGGATAAAGGCGGAAACGCCTTAGGCTTTCGGCGTGTTTATCTCCCTCGAAAATGCGGAAAAATCCGATGTTTTCAGATATTTTTCCACCGCGTCCGCGATGCGCTCCGCCGCCCCCGCCAGGACTTCTTTCGCTTCTTTTCCCGCCTTCTTCAAGACATAAGAGGCGAGATCCTCCTCTTCATGCGGCCTGCCGATGCCGACGCGAAGCCTCGGTAGCTCGCCGCAAAGCGAGGTCACGCTCCGCATGCCGTTATGCGTCCCCGCGCTCCCCTTCTCGCGCAGTCTCGTCGCGCCGAGGGGAAGGTCGATATCGTCATAAATGATGAGAACGTCCTCCGTCGCGGGCGCAAACTTCGTCAAAGCGGATTTCACGGCAACGCCGGAGAGATTCATAAAGGTGGTGGGCTTCAAGATGCGCACTTTTTTCCCGTCCGCATTCCCCTCCGCCATCATCGCGGAAAGGGTGGGCGCGTCCTTAAAGGTCAGCATAAAACGCTCGGCGAGCTTGTCCGCCACCGAGAAACCCACGTTATGATAGGTGCCTTCGTATTTCGCGCCTATATTTCCGAGTCCGACGATCAACATATCATTCTCTCTTCTTGCATTCCGCTCTGGATCTTCCGATCACGAAGCTGCCTTGCGGCACGTCCTTCGTCACCGTAGTCGCCGCCGCGATATACGCCTCGTCTCCTATGGAGACGGGAGCGACAAGGTTTGTATTCGCGCCGATGAAGACGCGCTCCCCCACCTTGGTCTTGTGCTTTTTCTTGCCGTCGTAATTCGCGAAGACCGTGCCGCAACCGACATTCGTCCCCCGCCCGACTTCCGCGTCTCCGACATAAGCAAGGTGCGCGGCTTTCACGCCGTCCGCGAGGAAAGAGGCTTTCACCTCCACGAAATCCCCGATCCGACAGCCCGCGCCCACAGCGCTCCCCATTCGCACGTACGCGAAGGGACCTATGCTCGTCTTCTCTCCGATGACGCTCTCTTTCACGACAGAGTACAAGACGGAAGCGCCCGCCGAAACGACGCTGTCCTCGACGGTGGAGAAGGGACCGATCACAGCGCCTTCTTTCACCTCGCTCCCCTTCACGACGGAATAAGGCTGGATGACTGCGCCCGCCTTGACATTGCTGGCGGCGTCGATACGCACGCTGTCCACGTCGGGGATAATAACGCCGTTTTGCGCGGAAATTTCCGCGATTCTTCGATATAATTCTTTCTCCGCCGAGGCGCGTTCCGCAAGCGATACCACCCTGCGTAATGCAGGCAGTCGGAGGCGCCTTTTCGGCTCTTTCCCGAAAGCCTCTCGGGCGTAGATACGCCCCGCTCCGATCTCCATCGCGGAAATGGATCGTCTTTCCATCTCCTCCGCGATCTCAGAAAGGGTCTCTTCCGTCACGAGGGGCATCGTCGTGGGGATCACGGCGATATACGCCGCGGGCTTCTCTTCGATCTCCGCTTCCTCCGTCACCGCGATATGCGGCAAGCGCATAAAAGCGCGAAGGAGCCAGGAGAGCGGAGTAAGTCCCGCAAGCGGGTCACGGCTGCTTAAAAAAGGGCGATCTACTATGTACACGAAAAGTCTTTCCATAGTAGTAGCGTATGCGCGCGCCCGCGCCGTTATGCGACGATCTTATCCCTTGTAGCCGTCCTTCAATCCCACGATGAGATTATACTCGCCTTTCTTATTCTTGACGTAATACCCGAGGCGCATGAATTGATATCTCGCGCCCGCGGGCGCCTCGTCCAAGAAAGGCTCTTGCTTGCCCGAGAAGACGGTCTTCGTGACGGGATTCAGCCTTTCGCCGAAGTCCCTGCCGTCCTCCACCTCGTCCAAGAGATAATCATAGTCGTTCAAGACGACGTCTTTCGCCGTGGAGGGCACCCAATGCAGGACGCCTTTCACTTTGATGCCCGCATTCGCGCCGCCCGACATGCTATCCTCGATGTATTCGCAAGTGACGCTCTTCACCTTCCCGTCCTCGCCGATCTCGTGCGAAAGGTATTTCACGATATACGCGCCTTTGAGCCGCACCATGCCGTCCGGTTTCAGACGGTGATATTTCGGGGGAGGATCGAGGGAGAAATCGCTCTCTTCGATATAGATCTCCGGCGTGAGCGTGACTTTATGCGTGCCCGCATTCTCCGCCGTGGGATTATTCTCCACTTCCACGGTGACGGGCGCCGCGAGGTTCTTGATGATGAGTTTCAAGGGGGATTTCACCACCATCGCGCGGGTGGCATTCGCGTTCAGGTTCTCGCGCACGCAGTGTTCGAGAAGCCCCACTTCAACCATCGAATTGCTCTTCGCCACGCCGATCCTATCACAGAAGTCGAGGAGCGCCTCGGGGGGATATCCCCTCTCGCGCATGCCGGAGAGCGTGGGCATTCTGGGATCGTCCCAGCCGTCCACGACC
>CAMOUZ010000090.1 GCA_946626795.1 uncultured Clostridia bacterium | reverse complement strand
ATCGGCAATGTTCTTATCGAGCTTGAAGGCAGTGAGAAGACCCGCAAAGCCATTCGCGGTGATGATATCCTCCTTACCGTCACGGAATTTGCCGCCGAGCTTGTCGATGAGCTCATTCAAGATGGCGTAATCGATATACTTATACTCGGTGTACTCCTTGCCGTCCTTATCCTCCGCAAGATAGCTCACGTAGAGCTTGCATTTCTCATCTTGCAAAGCATTCTGGAAATAAAGTCCCGCGAGCTCTTTATTCGTGTCGCCGTTCCTGACGAGGACGGAGAAATTGGTGGTATTCTCGTTCTTGACCATCTCCTCGGTCGTCGCATCTTTCGTCCAAACTTTGTCTTTAAGGTCGATATTTCCTTTCACGTCGAGGAGATAGTCATAGCCCATGACGTCCACACCGATCTTGCCCTGCACGCCGAACTTACCGAAGACCGCGTCGCTGACCGTGCCGTTCGTCATTTTGAGCGCGGCGTTGATGATGTCGTCGAGCACGCCGATCTTCTCATCATTGTCCATGATGTCATCGAGGGAGATATCATTATACGAGCCGTCCTTATAGGAGCCCGCCCAAGACGCGTATTCCGCGGGAATGGCGTCCTTCTGATACACCTTCGTGAGCTTATTCTTCTTGTCCTTCGTCCAGACGAAGATGATTTTATACGCGCCCGCTTCGCCCGTGTCTTTAATATAACTGACGGAGATCGTGGGCTTGATGTCATTCTTCTTATTGTCTTGCAGATAGAAGTCCTGAATGTCGTCATTCAAGGCTTCCGACAGCTTCATCGAACGATCCGCCTTAACGTCGGACGCATTATTCTTCAACCACTTGTCGATCACGGTATTGATCCTCGAATCAACTTCCTCGATCAAGTCCTGATTCACGCCCTTCAAGGTCTTGCCGTCGTCCTTGGTCTTACAAGCGACGAGGGTAAGCATGAGAAACGCTACGCAGAGCAAGATGGCGACTATGATGCCAAACTTTTTCTTCATACAATAACCTCCAAAAAAAGATTTTTTGTATAACTATAATATCACACACGCGCGTGCTTGTCAATAATCAATACGTAAATCGCGCTTGGCAAAAAATAGCAAGCGCCTTCCCTTCGGAGGAGAATATCTCCGCTTTTTGATAAAAAGAGGGCGCATTTTCATACTATCCCTATGAAACTCAATGAAATACGAAGAAAACTCTTGTCCGATCTCGGCGAGAGCAGCGATCTCACGCTTTTCGAGGGGAAAGTGGGCGAAACGCCCTGTCTCTACGCCGCTTTCGAGGTGCTCCTCGACAAAGAGCTTTTGGAAAGCGGCGTGATCCGTCCCCTCGCGCAGTATCAAGGGGAGAAAAAAACTCTCGCAGAAGCCACCTATACCGTGGCGCCCGTCAAAAAGACGAAAACGCTTTCCGAAGCGGAGAAAGAGATCTGCGAAGGCGGGACGGCGCTCTTCCTCGAAGGGGAAAAAGAAATTTATCTCTTTTCCGTCAAGAAATGGGAACGAAGATCGGTCAGCGAGCCGCCCACGAGCAGCGTCCTCAAAGGTCCGAGGGAGGGCTTCACGGAAGACATCAACGTCAACACTTCTCTTCTGCGCAGACGTCTCAGGGACAAGCATCTCGTGATCCGCGAGAGAAAGTTCGGCAGGTATTCGGACACCGCCGTCGCCGTCTGCTATCTCTCGAACGTGGCGGCGAAAGAGACGGTGGACCTCGTGAACGAAAGGCTCTCGCATATCGACATCGACGGCATCATCGACAGCTCGTATGTCACGAAATTTATAGAAGACGACCCCGACTCCCTTTTTCCGCAAGTGGGCTCCCTCGAAAAGCCGGACGTCGTGGCGGCAAAGCTCCTCGAAGGGCGGGTGGCGATCCTCGTGGACGGAAGCCCCATCGCGCTTACCGTGCCTCACCTTCTCATCGAGAGCTTCCAAGACAGTCAGGATTATTTCAAGCGGAATTCGAGGGTGACGGTGACGCGTTTCCTTAGGCTTTTCGGCGCGATGATCGCGCTCTTCCTCCCCGCCGTCTTCGTGGCTGTGCAGGAATTTCAATATCAGATCCTGCCCTTAAAATTTCTCATCACCATCCTGAACAGCACAAACGGAACGCCGCTCTCCCCGACCCTCGAAATGGTGCTCGTCCTCATCATCTTCGACATCCTGAACGAGGCGAGCGTCCGAATGCCGAGATACGTCGGCATGGCGCTCTCCATCGTGGGCGCGATCGTGCTCGGCGAGACGGCGGTCAGCGCGGGGCTTTTAAGCTCCCCCGCCGTGCTTGTGACCGCGCTCTCTTCCATCGGGCTTTATCTCGTGCCGGACGACGTGGGAACATACAGTCTCCTCCGCCTCGTCTTCGTGGCGACCGCCGCGCTCCTCGGCATCCTCGGCATCCTCTTCGCCGTGGCGCTCCTCACCCGTCATCTCGTCACTTTGCAGAGCTTCGGATCAGACTATACGAGTCCCTACGCGCCCCTTGCGGAGGGGGATCTCAAAGACGGCTTCGTCAAGCGGGAGCTCCCCGATATGACCCGTCGACCGAAGAGTATCAAAAATCAAAATGCGACCCGCATCAAGAAAAACACCGCCCTCGAAAAGCGGCTCGGGGAGGCGGACGATGAAGCCTGAAAACACACTTTTGCGATCGCCGAGAAAAGTCTCTTACGCGCAGTTTGCCTTGATTGCGCTCGTGCTTTTCCTCGCGACGAAGGTCTGCACGCTCCCCTCCGTCCTCGCGGAAGAAGCGGGGGCAAAATCCGTCTTTTCGGCGCTCATCCTCTTCTTGGGAGACTGTCTCCTGCTTTATTTCGCGATGAAGACCGCAAAGCAAGGCGGGCTCTTCGCGCTCGACATCCCTCGGGGATGGAAGATCGCGGCGGGGGTCCCTCTCCTCCTCTTCTTCGCGCTGAAACTCGCCGCTTTCTCTCGCGAGATCGCAACGTATTTTGCGCTTTCCCTCTTTGAAAGCGTCCCCCTCCTCCCCATCTCCGTCATTCTCCTCGTCTTTCTCTGCCTTTTCGCGGATAAGGGTTTCGCGGCGATCGGCAGAGTGCTCGAAATCTTCGTCTGGCTCTTTGTCTTCGTCTGCCTCTTCGTCATCATCTTCACGCGTACGGAAGGGGATCTTTTCAATGCGCTCGCCATCCTCTCTCCCGATTTCGACAAGATGGGCGGCGCCCTCTTCCGCTGTCTCGGCTGGTACGGCGACACGGCGCTCCTTCTCCTCCTCGACCTCCGCGAGACCTCTTCCCCCTCGCCCGAAAGCGCTCCGAAAAAGAAGAATAAGCCCCTTTTTGCGGCGGTGGCATTCTCCTTCCTCGCGCTCCTCACCTTTTACGTCGTCTTCACGGCAGTGTACGGCGAAGCGGCGAAGATGACGGATTATGCCTTCATCAAGCTCTCCGCTTTCAAGGCGAACACCGACGAGCTCGGCTCCGCAGATTGGCCGATGATCACCCTTTGGTCCGTGCTCTCTTTCTCTTATCTCGGCCTCATCCTTCTCGCGGGAAAGGAATGTCTCTTGCGCCTCTTCAAGAAGGATGGAAAGACGGCGGGGCGATGGGCATTTGCGGCGCTCTCCGTCTTCGCCCTTCTCTTCTCTTTCTTCCTCCTCGACGAAGAAAAAGAATATGACATCTTTATGACCAAAGCGATGAATATCGTGACCCTCGCGGCGGGCGCTGTCACCCTCGCCGTAGGCGCGGCGGCGCTTTATAAGGAGAAAAATGAAAAACAGAACTAAAAAGCTCATCGCGATCGTCCTCATTCTGGTGATCTGCACTCTCGTCGGCACCTTCATCGTCACCCAGCCCATCTTGAACAGAGGCATCGTCATCGGGATGGGCGTGGACAAGACGGAGGAAGGCGAGATCGAAGTCACCGTCCAGTTCGCCGTCGCGGGAGAGAGCTCCGCCCCGGGCGCGCCCAATCGATATGCCCTCGTCAGCGGCACGGCGCCCACCCTGCTCTCCGCGATGGACCGCATCGCGCGGATCACGGCGTATAAGCCCGCTTATTTCCATTGTCATATGGTGCTTTTCGGCGAAAAGATCGTCCGAGAGGGGCTTCTCGAAGCGGCGAAAGACCTCTTCATCGAAGACACCGTGATGGACGACGTGGCGGTGATGGCGGTGGCAGGCACGGCGAAGGAGACCCTCGAACGAAGCGTCTCGATGCATGGCGCTTCCTCAGTCTATCTGCAACAGTTGAATAAGATCAACAGCAGCACGGGCGGACACCCCGCCGCCACCTTGAAGACTTTCATCACCCATTTCGAAACCGAAGGATACACGCCCTCTCTGCCTTGGGTGGAGGCGATCCCCGTCCCCAAAGCCGTGGGCGGCGCGGACACGGGCGGCGACGAGCAAAACTACGTCTTCGACTGCTCCAAAACCGTGCTTTTCCACCCTGACGGGAAGGGGGACGTCGAAGGAAAAGGACTCACCGAAGCTCTCGCGCTCATCACCTCCCCCGACGGAATGCTCCTGCATATCCCGACGGAAGAGGGGGCGAGCCTCGACGTCAACGTGAAAAAATGCATGCGTCATTGGAAGATCAATGAGGACGGCACCGTCACCTTCCGCGCCGTTTATTTCGTGAACGTCCTGGCGGAGAACGTCACGGAGAGCCTCTCCGACCTGCCGAACGACTACGTGGAGGAGCACACGGAAGATTATATCGGAAAGAGCATCGAGGAGGGACTCGCCTCGGAGAGCGGGCTGGATCCTTATTCCCTCGAAGGGAAATATCATAAAAAATACGGAGAAAAGAAAGAGCCGCAAGAAATCTCCCTGCGGCTCGAAGTCTCGGTAAAAAGAAGCGACGCCTAACCCATACGCCTTTTATTCAAGCTCCAAAGTCTCCAAGATCTTGGGCTTTCCTCTTGCGGCGAGCTTTCTCTCCAAGAAGATGAAGAGCACGAAGATCCCCGCGCCGCAAGCCGCGAGCGCAAGGAGCACGTAAAGCATTTTCGGTGTGAGTTCC
>CAMOUZ010000089.1 GCA_946626795.1 uncultured Clostridia bacterium | reverse complement strand
CGAGATCTACACCGAAGTCACGATCAATCGAAAGAAAAAAGTCCTTTCGAAGTATAACTATCGAAACAAACTGCTTCCGTAAAAAACGGCTTTGCGAAGAAGGGAATCTTACGATCTTACGAGGTCATGCCGGCCATGCCATCTTCCCGCAACCCGCGCTTTCCCTTCGGGAACGCTTGACTTTACTCCCTCTTTCGTTTTATACTATCGGCATGAAAATCATCGAAAAAATTTGCAAAAAACAGGATTCTTTACGCAATCATCCCGCCGTCACCATCGCGCTCCTCGGAGACAGCGTCACGCAGGGATGTTTCGAGTGTTACACCGATCGAAAAGGCGATCTCCAAACCGTATTCGACTACGAGAGTTCTTACGGAAATCGGCTGAAAGGAATGCTGAATACGCTCTATCCTTGCGTCCCCTTCCACTTCATCAACGCGGGGATCAGCGGGGACAACGCGCAAGGCGGCTTGCAGCGGCTGGACAGAGACGTCATCTCCTTCCGTCCCGATCTCGTCATCATCGGATTCGCGCTGAATGACTCCGTCTCGGGCAAGGACGGCTTGGGGAAGTATAAAGAGGCGCTCTCCGAGATCGTGAAGCGCGTCCTCGCTTCGGGCGCGGAATGCATCGTCCTCACCCCCAATGCGATGAATATCGACATAAGCGACCGCGTCAAGGACGCTTCTTACGAAAAGAACGCGAAAAAATTCATGCGGATCCAGACGGAGGGCGTGCTCGACCTTTACGCAGAGGCGGCAAGGGAAGTCGCAAAGCAAAACGGCGCGACGATCTGCGACGTATACGCAAAATGGAAGAAAATGATCTCAGCGGGCGTAGACGTCACCGAACTCCTTGCGAACAGGCTCAATCACCCGCTCCGCGAGATGCATTATCTGACGGCGATGATGCTCTGCGACTGCATTTTAGGCTGAAATAATCCGAAAGGGAAAAGGAAGAAAATATGAAAATCATCGTTACGAAAGACTATGAAACGCTGAGCAAGAAAGCCGCGGAGATCATGATCTCCGTCGTGAAGGAGAATCCGAACGCCGTGCTGGGACTCGCCACGGGCTCCACGCCCGTCGGACTTTACCGCTTGATGGTGGAAGACCACAAGAGGAACGGGACGAGCTATAAAAACGTCCGCGCAGTGAATCTCGACGAATACGTCGGTCTTCCCCCTACAAACGATCAAAGCTATCGCTATTTCATGCGGACGAATCTCTTCAATCATATCGACATCGACCTCTCCGAGACCTATATCGAGGACGGCCTTGCGAAGGACGAAGCGGCGGAATGCGCCCGCTACGACGAGCTGCTCCGCAAGCTGCCGAGAGACATCCAACTCCTCGGCATCGGCGCGAATGGGCACATCGCTTTCAACGAGCCCGGGACTCCCTTCGACACCGAGACCCACGTCGTGTCCCTCACGGAGAACACCATCGCGATGAACGCGCGCTTTTTCAAGAGCGAGGACGAAGTGCCGCGTCGCGCTTTCACCATGGGGCCCAAGAGCATCATGGAGGCGAAAAAGATCCTCATTCTCGCCGTAGGCGAGAATAAAGCCCGCGCCGTGAAAGAGATGACGGAAGGTCCCGTCTCCCCTTCTCTCCCCGCAAGCATTCTGCGCCTGCATCCCGATTGCACTTTGATCGCGGACGAAGCCGCGGCGTCCCTCCTCGGGAAGAGCGAATGAAAAACGGCGACCCGTGCCGAAGCATGACTCCGTCAGACTCCGCTCCGCGGGATTGATCGAAGAAACAGAATAAAAAAACAAGGGAGCGATGGGCTCCCTTTTTTCGTCCGCTATCCTTTTACGCGCCTCTTTTACGAGAGGCTCTTGCGCCGAGAAGCGGTCAGATGACATAGTCATCTCCTTTCGGTCCCTGCGACATCAGATCCCCCAACGTGACGGAATCGAAATACTCATTGATAAGATCATAAAGCTTCTTCCACATCGGAAGGGTGCGGCATTCCTGCGCGCGGAGGCAAGTCTCGGCGTCCTTTTCAAGGCAAGCGATGGGCGCGAGATCCCCTTCCGTGACGCGGAGAATGGCGCCGACGGTGTACTCGTCGGGAGAATGGATGAGCTTATATCCGCCGCCTTTTCCGTGCTGACCGTCCAAAAGCCCCGCCTTGGAAAGATCGGTCATGATCCCCTCCAAGTATTTTTGCGAGATCTCCTGCCTCGCCACGATATCTTTCAGAGGGATATAATTTCCATTATAATGCTCCGCCAGGTCAATCATCACGCGTAAGGCGTATCTTCCTCTCGTCGATATTTTCATTTCCGCACCTCGATTCGGCTTTCGCCGATTTATTTATTATATCACGATCGCTCGATAAAGGCAAGCCGCTCGAAAACGCCAAACCCCACGGCGGGTCTCGTCGTGGGGCAAAAGGCATATTTCGGAAAAACTCAGTCCGCGAAAAGCGGGGTGGAGAGATACCTGTCTCCTGTGTCGGGTAGAAGAACGACGATCTTCTTCCCTTTATTCTCGGGACGCTTCGCAAGCTCGATGGCGGCAAAGGTAGCCGCGCCGGAGGAGATGCCCACCAGCACGCCCTCTTTCTTACCGATGAGCTTACCCGTGGCGAAAGCGTCCTCATTCGCGACGGGAATGATCTCGTCATAGATCTTGGTATTCAGGACGTCGGGGACGAAGCCCGCGCCGATGCCCTGTATCTTATGCGGTCCCGCAACGCCTGTGGAGAGCACGGCGCTGGTCAGGGGTTCCACGGCGACGACCTTCACGGAAGGTTTCTTGGATTTCAAGTACTCGCCGACGCCCGTCAAGGTGCCGCCCGTGCCGACGCCTGCCACGAAGATATCCACTTCGCCGTCCGTGTCCTCGAAGATCTCGGGACCCGTTGTCTCGCGATGGATCTTGGGGTTCGCGGGGTTCACAAACTGCCCCGGGATGAAGCTATTCGGGATCTCCGCGGCGAGCTCCTCCGCCTTCGCAATGGCGCCTTTCATGCCCTTCGTGCCGTCCGAAAGGACGAGCTCCGCGCCATACGCCTTCATGAGCTGACGGCGCTCGACGGACATCGTCTCGGGCATCACGATGATGATCCGATACCCTTTCGCCGCGGCGATGGAGGCAAGACCGATGCCTGTATTTCCCGAGGTGGGCTCGATGATGACGGAGCCTGCTTTAAGCTTACCCGTGGCTTCCGCGTCCTCGATCATCGCTTTTGCGATACGGTCTTTGACGGAGCCTGCGGGATTGAAGTATTCGAGTTTTGCGAAAATCTTCGCTTCCAAAGCGTATTCCTTTTCGATATGTGTGAGTTCCAAAAGCGGGGTCTTCCCCACGAGCTGATCTGCCGACGTATAAATCTTAGACATAACTATTCTCCTTTTTTAATATCTTATTATTTCTCTTTCTTTTGCGTTATTTGATGGCGGCGAAACCTTCTTCAAGGTCTGCGATGATATCGTCAATATGCTCCGTGCCGACAGACAGACGAACGGTATTCGGCTTGATCCCCGCGGCGAGGAGCTCCTCCTCCGAGAGCTGGGAATGCGTCGTGGAGGCGGGATGGATCACGAGGGACTTCACGTCCGCCACATTCGCAAGCAAGCTGAAAAGCTTCAAGCTCTCCGTGAATTTCTTCGCCTCTTCCGCGCCGCCTTTCACCTCGAAGGTGAAGATGGACGCCGCCCCCTTCGGGAAATAACGATCGTAAAGCTCCTTCTTCTTACCCGTTTCGAGAGAGGGGTGATTCACCTTCTCCACCTGCGAGTGATTTTTGAGGAAATCCACCACTTTCAATGCGTTCTCGACATGGCGCTCCACGCGCAGGGAGAGAGTCTCCAAGCCCTGCAAAAGCAGGAAGGAATTGAAGGGAGAGATCGCCGCGCCTTGATCTCTCATCAAGGTGGTGCGAAGCTTCAAGATATATGCGAGATTTCCGCAAGCCTCTGCAAAGACCACGCCGTGATAAGAGGGATTCGGCTTGCTGAGCCCGGGGAACTTGTCATTCGCCGCCCAATCGAACTTTCCGCCGTCCACCACGACGCCGCCCATCACCGTGCCATGCCCGCCGATAAATTTCGTGGCGGAATGCACCACGATATCCGCGCCGTGCTCGATGGGACGGAGATAATACGGAGTGGCGAAGGTATTATCCACGATGAAGGGAACCCCGTTTTTATGGGCGAGAGCGGAGATCGCCTCGATGTCGATGACGTCGGAATTCGGATTTCCGAGGGTCTCGGCATAAAAAAGCTTTGTATTCGCCCGCACCGCCTTTGCGAAATTCTCGGGATCGGAGGGATCCACGAAAGTGACGGAAAGCCCCTGCTCTTTCAAGGTGTGGGCAAGGAGGTTATACGTACCTCCGTAAAGATCCTGCGACGCCACGATATGATCGCCAGCCGTGGCGATATTTTGGATGGCGTACGTGATGGCGGAAGAACCCGACGCCGTGGCAAGCGCCGCCGCGCCGCCTTCGAGCGCCGCAATCCTCTTCTCGAAGACGTCGCTCGTGGGGTTCATCAACCTTGTATAAATATTTCCGCCTTCGGTCAAGCCGAATCTCGCTGCCGCTTGGGCGGAATCCTTAAAGACATAAGAAGTCGTGGCATAGATGGGGACTGCGCGCGCATCCGTCCCGGGATCCGGCGTCTCCTGCCCGACATGTACTTGTAACGTTTCAAACTTGTAATCAGCCATAATTCAAATCTCCTTTCTGTTTCTTATCGAATGCTTCTGCCTTTATCCTATCCGACATCGACAGCACATTCGTCCGAAACGGAAATTCTTCCTCACAAGCTCAATCAAAAGCGTTGTCATTTTTGCGCTCTCCTTTTACCCACTTACCACGTAGGTTAATGTGATTATAACATGCCGCCATCCACCCGTCAAGCGATTTTACAAAGATTTTATAAAAAAAAATCGCCCTCCCAAATTGAAGTGCACCCCAAATCGGGAGGACTTTTCATCCTTTTCGTACATTGGTTTTTAAGAAAATTACATTCAACCTGTCAAAAGAGGTTTTACTCTTCTTCGTGGTCTATATCGGCGAATGTAGCCTCGTCATATGGAATATTATGCCTTTTATAATAGTCGAGAATGGCGCGTTTGATCGCTTCTTCCGCGAGGACGGAGCAATGCATTTTATAGGCGGGAAGACCG
>CAMOUZ010000088.1 GCA_946626795.1 uncultured Clostridia bacterium | reverse complement strand
AGATCGTAAAGAGATACTCCTCTTCGAGGTCGGACGAATCCTCTTCCGTCCCCTCCCAATAAGTATCCGAAGGATATTTCAATCCGACGATGACATAGCGACTGCCGACATCCGTGAGCACGTCGCTCTCCTCCTTGACTTCGCAATACGCGCTGTCGAAAGATCCCGACTCGAAGAGATACGTTTGAGCGACTCCCTCATACTGCGCATTGACCGAATAACGATAGGTCACATTCACCTTCCCGACGGGCTTGGCTATCGCGAGCTTCTCGATTTCAAGCGCGAGCGACAGCTCCGCCACCGCCGTGACGATATAATTCCCGCTCGGGGCGGCGCAGGTGAATACATAATCCCCTGCCGCCATAAAGGGCGCGGCGCCCTGCAAGGTAACGGCAAGGACGACGTCCTCGCCCGCGACGTCCGTGTACTTCGCCGTCGGATGATCGTAAGCGGAATTGCGGAAGACGTAACGCTCCGCGGCGCTCCATTCGATCGACACGGGGGCGCGCTTGATCTCCCAATCATACGCAATGAGGGAATTCTCAAGGAGGACCAAATTCGCGTGGTCGTAGTCAAAGGCTACGCTCGTGGTGTATTCGCCCGCTTCGGTGACATCCTTATCCCCTGAATACACGGGCGTAAGGGACTTCTTCCCATTGAGCACCGAGGTCGGATATCCTTCGACCGCGACATTCTTCTTATCGGCATCCGCGCTGCCGGTGTAGTAATAATCCACCGCGACCCAATGCGCCGAAGACATATCCACCTCGAAGGGGGCGATGACAAGAGCGTTATATAGCTTGGTATCCAACGTATTCGTTCCGCCCTCCGTCTCCGCATAGAACCAAACGTCGTACGTGCCGACATTTGCGGGGATTTCGACAGTGAAAGCGGAGAACGCCTCGCTGTGTTTCTTATATTTCACGGTGACGGTCACGTGCTCCGTAACCTCCGTATCTTCCTCATTGAGGATGCGATACACGGCGGTATTATGCGCTTCGGTGTCGTACGTCCAACCCGAGACCACGGGATCCTCCGCCCAGAAGATACCCGTTTTCGAGATAATGAAGCTCAGCACGCATTCATCCGTCGCACTGCTCACCCATTTATAATTCATCGCATATTCGGGCTTCATCGTGAGCGTAATGGGATAAGTATCGGCGGAGATCCACCCATTGGAATACGCCTCGCCGCTCGTCTGTCCCGCGCCGTAAGCGATGTCAAAATGCGAGAGATAGGAAGCGCTTACGCCCAAAATGTCGGGACGGATGCTTTCGCCCGTCCATTTCACGCCGTTGACATGGGGATCCAAGGAAATGGGCGTGATGCTCCAATCATAAGAACGGGAAGTCGTGGTGTCGTCGTCCCACTTCGTGTCATACCCGTCGTAATTCTCCTCACCCGGCGCATTGAATTTCTTCAAAGAGACCACGGTCTGATAGCTTCCCGCATTCTGTCTGACGAGACTGCCCGCGTCATCCGGCGTGACGACATAAGACATATACGTCGCGTCGAAGCCTTCGGGAACATAACTCTTCGGATTTCCGTCATATTCGAAGGCGGCATTCGCCGACTGCGGACGGGAAAGCGTCTTCGCATAGATCGAATACGAAAGAAGCAAGATCACGAGATCGTCGGACTCTCCTTCCCATTTATAATTCTCGGGATAGAGCAACGTAAGCTTTGCATTATAATCGCCGACGTGGAAGGCGGAATGATCTTCGAAGGTGTAATAATTCTCGTAATACGTCTCTTGCACGGTCAGGGAGAAAGAGATGACCTCATTCGCAAACTCCGCTCTCGGCTTGTCGCCGTACGCCTTGTAATAAAGGGAGGGCTTTGCCAAAGCTTTCTTCGTGATCACGCAGGGATAGACCTTCGGCTCCGTGGAAAGATCCGACCAAACGGTATTCGCCGTATCCTTCAAGCCGAGCAAAACGTCATATCCGCCGGCATTTGTCCCGACATTACTCTCATCCAAGATCTCCGCATAAGTCTTGGTCACGGTATTGTCGATATACGCCATAAGGTCAAAGGTGTAAGAGTTTCCGGAATAAACCACCGAACGCGGCATACCTTTCGCGGCAAGAGCTTCCTCCGTCGGGAAGGGGATCGCAAGGGTGGAGACGGCGAAATCATACGCCTTATTCTCCGCGTCGTCCGTATCCTCGCCCCAATAGCTGTCCGAAGGATAAACGAGACGAGCGGTCACGACGTAATTTCCCGCATTGCGATAAGAATATCCGCTATACGGCTCGCCGCCCGCAAAACTCGTGTCGAACGTGAAATACGAGGAGAGATCATCAAGCGCAGTAAAGACGAAACTATGCGAGAAACGGTCATACGTATAGCTCTTGCTCCCGTCCTTCACAGGGAGGGTTACGGAGCGCTTGGCGACGGTGAAAGCATAAAGCTTGGCGGAGGTATCTTCCGCAAGCTCGCTCCCCTCTTCTCCGAAGATCTGCCAGCAATAATTCGCCTTGTACTCCGTTTTGAGATCCACCGTAATGATCTCCGTACCCGAAGAGGTCTTCTTTCGCACGCCGCTGACGGTATAAAGCGCGGCATTGCCCTTCTCGGACTTGAAGAGATAAGTCTTTTCGGTATTATCGAAGACAAAGGAATCTATGCTCGCTTCGGGGGCGTAAACGCCTTTCTTATAGATCTTGAAAGGATAAGCGGGAAGCTCGGAAGCCCAATACGAGTCATCGGGATAAAGGAGGCTCACGGAGACGGCATATTCGCCTGCCGCCGTATACTTGTCGTCCTCCACTTTCACATAGGAAGCATCTGAGCCGAGAGAGACGAAAGAATAGGTCTGCGCGTCGCCCGTATAGGTATAAATGCTGCCGCCGTTCGAGAGATCGAAATTATGCGGCGTGGGGACTTCCACGGACTTTTTCGCGATGACGAAGGGATATTCTTTATCCTCCGTATCCCCCGTCGCCCATTCGTTATTCGCAGGATCATTCAGACTGCATGTGACGATCTGCGGATTCCCCACGGGCGTGGAAGCCGTCCTTGTCAAGCCGCTTGCCGTATAATAAGCGGAGCCGCCCTCATCGGCGAAGACATACGTCTGCGGAGCGGCGTTAAAGACATACTCCGTCACGCTTGCCTGCGGGACAGCCACCTGACGCTTCGCGATATAGAAAGTATACGTAATGTCATCGTATTTCGCCTCTTCCGAAACACCCGACCAATAGGTATTCTCCTCGCCGTATTTCAGCGAGATCGTGGCGGTATACGTGCCGTGAAGGACGCCGGAAGAGGCGCTCTCCGCCGCCACGACGTAATACGCGACGTCACCGTAAGAAGAATACGCGAAAGGCTGTTCCTCTCCCGTATACGTATAGGTGACGAGCGCATCCTTCACACGCGGCTGAACGGCGCGCGGAAGCACGGTGAAATCATAAGAAACGTCGGACGTCGTCCTGTCATCCTCCCAATAACGATACACGTTTTCGCGAGCAGCCGTCGGCTCGGGCAAAAGCGAAGCATAGAAAGTATCCGTGCCTTTATTCGTACGCGTCAATGAGGAGACGACCGCATCCTCGAAAAGGAGGCAATACTCGTCGCGATCTCCGTCATCGGCGAAGGAATAAGTGATCGCTTCTCCCGTGAAGGTATAATCCGAATGCGCCGTCGGCGCCGTTACGCCGCGCACAATGAGCGAAGCGGGCGTGCTGACCACTTCCGTAAACCAAAGCGGATCGGAATAATCTGAATCCGAACCCGTGCGTTTATAGATCTTATAATTGGTCTCCTTGCTCAAAATGCTGTACGTGAAGGGATAATCTCCGTCCGCGATTGCCGCGGCGAGAAGCCCCGAGGAGTCGGAATGCAAGCGGAAGGTCAGCGTCAAAAGAAGTCCCGTCTCGGAGAAATTTACGTCCGCGCCGCTATCGTCCTGTCCGTAATAGGACCACCAGAAATGATAACCGTCCTCCTCCGGACTTCCGATCAACGTGGCAAAACGATCCAAATTCTGCACTTTGAAGACGTCTCCCCAAGCATACGAAACGATGTCCATGATCTCCTCGGGATATTCGAGGATGAGTCCCATCCCGCGCACGCCGACATTCTCGTCAAGATAAGTATAAAGCGTGACGTCCAGCCCGTCGACTTCCACGCGATTCGAGACCGCAGAAGAGAGAGTGCCGTCAGGAACGGCGTTTTGATCGCCCGCGACGTTCAAGATGCGATAACCATAGACATTATAAGTCAAATGATCGAGATCATTGACATAGCGTCCGTTCGCGTCCGTATACAAATCTACGGGGACTTTATAATTCCTGAGTCTGCTCTCCGCCGAGCAATCGGACTCGGCGTACCAGACGTAATACGAATAATTGTCATAACGCGTCAATTGCGGGAAGACTATCTCTTCTCCGAAGACGTAATCCGCCTGCGGATCCGTCGCGGAAGAATAATTCACGTTGCCCGTGCGATCGCCGTAATCGATCACGCCCGTATCGGGATTTTTTACACCGAAACGGACATTGACGACATAAGGCTGCGCCTCTTTGGCGTAACTCGCCGTGAGCTTATACTTGAAGCCGCCCGCGATGGCGGTCCTCTCCTCCGGCGTAAGCGAAGACCAATCGGGGATCTCGGAGAGAGAAAGCTCGGAACCATCCATCATCTCGCATTCCCAATTCGCCAAAGCATAACGATACGAACGGTCGGCGTCGCGTCCCGCGCCGAAAAGATTACATCTGCCGTAAATATCCACGTCGGAGGTCTCGGAAGAGGTGGCCAAGGCATACGCGGCGGCGAGATCGCTCACCCAGATCGTCACGTCTCCATCCGCGGTGATGATCATATACGCGAGAACGGGCTCCGCCGATGCGCTCTTGAAAGCATACGGAAGAACGTACGCGCCGCTCGCCGTATAGACCGCGCCGTCATAGGTCAATCTGGCGCAGGGCGTAAGCTCTGGCGTAGATGCAAGATAAGCATTTTTAAGATTCGCAACGTAATTGAAATTGCGCTCGGCGCCGCCCAAGAGGCGGAAGATCGCCGTCGCAACGTCCGAATAATTTCGAGAGGCGTCGGAGGGCGTAAGATAAAAATACTCTTTCAGACCGATGACCGCGCCCTTGGAAACGTCATAGGTAAGGCTCGAAAACGCTCCGTTCAGCGCGCTG
>CAMOUZ010000087.1 GCA_946626795.1 uncultured Clostridia bacterium | reverse complement strand
TATGCGGCGGTCATTCGCGATATGGCGGAGGTCATCAAGCTTCGCGCTTCCGCGATCGGGTGCGCCCTTCCGCGCATTTTGCTCGAACCGGGACGCAGTCTCGTGGCAGATGCGGGCGTCACGCTTTACACCGTGGGCAGCGTTAAAACCATCAAAGGCTATAAGAGCTATGTCTCGGTGGACGGCGGCATGCCGGACAACCCTCGTTACGCGCTTTATGAAGCGCCCTATACCGTGCTCCTTGCGAGCAAGGCGGCGGCGAAAGCGGATTTTATTTGCTCCGTCGTGGGACGTTGTTGCGAGAGCGGCGATATCCTCCAAGAAAATGTGGATCTTCCCAAGCCCGTTCGCGGCGACATCCTCGCCGTGCTCTGTACGGGCGCGTATAATTATGCTATGGCGTCCAATTATAATCGCATCCCCCGTCCCGCAGTCGTCTGGGTGAAGGAAGGGGAGGATCGTCTTGCGATCCGCCGCGAGTCCTTCGAGGATATGACCCGTCTCGAGGTATAAAATGCAGCGAGAATCGGGCGTATTGCTTTCTGTTTCCTCCCTTCCTTCCAAAGAAGGGATCGGCACCCTCGGCGAAGGCGCGTATGCTTTCGTAGACGCGCTCCGCGCGGGCGGCTTCACGATATGGCAGGTCTTGCCGCTCACCCCTACGCGCGAAGGGAATTCTCCTTATTCTTCCATTGCGGCTTTTGCCTTAAATTCGCTGTTTATCGATCTTTTCGCCCTCGTGAAAGAAGGACTCTTGCAAGAAGAGGAGATCTTTTGCTCGGCGGAGAAAAAGGTGGATTATGAAAAAGTGAAACGGGAGAAGGATAAGAGCCTTCGTCTCGCCTTCTCACGCTTTGACGTAAAGAGCGTCGATTTTGCGGCGTTTTTGCAAGACAACGAGTATAAAGATTATGCGATGTTCGCCACCTTGCTCGAACATTTCGAGGGCAAGCTCTTTTATGATTGGGGAGAGGGACTCTCTTCTTATGACGAGGCGAAAGCGGAAGCTTTCCTCGCGGCGCATCGAGAGGAATATCTCTATCATCTTTTCACGCAATATCTTTTCTTGAAACAATGGCGCGCTCTCAAAGCCTATGCGAACGGCGTCGGGGTGAAGATCCTCGGCGATATGCCCATCTATCTCGCTTTGAACAGCGCGGAGGTCTATAAATATCCCGAGCTTTTCCTGCTCGGTGAAGACCGCCGTCCCTCCAAAGTGGCGGGCGTTCCCCCCGATTATTTTAATGCGGAAGGTCAGCTTTGGGGCAATCCTTTGTATGATTGGACGTATATGAAGGAGACGGGGTATCGCTGGTGGCGCGAACGCATCGCCCGTGAGCTCGAGCTCTTCGATTATCTACGCATCGATCATTTCCGCGGGTTGGATCGCTTTTATGCCATCGACGCAGACGCTCCCGATGCCAAGCACGGCGTTTGGACGCAGGGTCCCGGTGCGGCGCTTTTCGAGGGTCTTCTCGACGAGCCCATCATCGCAGAGGATCTCGGATATATCGACGAAAGCCTTCGGAAGATGCTCTCCGAGGTGGGCTTCCCGGGGATGAAAGTCTATGAATTCGGCTTGGACGGCGATCCTTGGAATGAGCATAAGCCCGCGAATTACAAAGAGAACGTCGTCGCCTATACGGGCACGCACGACAATATGCCGCTCTGCGGATATCTCCGCTCCCTTTCGGAGAAGGAGGCCGCCGTGGCTGCACGCGATATCTTGGTGCAAGCCACGGTCTTGGAGGTCTCTTTGGAAGAGGTCTTGGGGAACGTAAAGGCGGAGGTTCCCGCTTCGGATCGGGCGGCATTCGTCTCCGCGCTTACGAAGCCTTATCCCGAAGACGCGGCGGCGAAGCAGGCGGAGATGCGGGAGAGAGTGGCGCTTATCGAGAGAGTAAATGCCTCTTATTTCCTCTCCTTGGACGCCGCGAAGCTCACGCGTACGGCAGTCGCCACCGTGCTTGCTTCCAAGGCGAAATGCGCCGTCGTTCCCATGCAGGATCTTCTCGCCCTCGGGGCGGAGAGCCGCATGAATACGCCCGCGCTCGTCAGCGAAGAGAATTGGGCTTGGCGAATGACGGAGGAGATGATCTCCGCTCTCGCCGCCTGTAAAGCGAGCCGATAAATAGGGGCCGAAGGGAAACTTTTTCCGCTTCGGGGAATAACTATATAAATAAGTCTCGGAAGACAGAAAGGCGGGGTCTCCCGCCCAACGGAGGAAAATGGGAAGACTTTTAAAAGAGCTTTCACGAAAAGAATGGGCGATGTTTTTCGCGGGCCTCGTCATCGTTGCCTTGCAGGTTTGGGCTGAGCTCGAACTCATCGAAAGGATGCAAGACATCACTCTTCTCGTGACGGGCGCGGGCGGCTCCACCGCCGAGATCCTTATCGCGGGATTGAAAATGCTGCTTCTCGCCGCGCTCGGCGTCGCTTGCGCCGTCGGGGTGGGATTCTTCGGCGCGCAGATCGGCACGGGGCTTTCTTATCGTCTGCGGGATAAACTTTTTGCGAAGGTGCAGAGCTTCTCGATGGAGGAGATCAATCATTTCTCCACGGCGAGCCTTATCACTCGTTCGACGAATGACATTTCGCAGGTGCAGACCCTCATCACGATGGGGATGATGGTGGCGCTTCGCGCGCCTGTTATGGCGGTCTGGGCGATCACGAAAGTCGCCACGAAGAATTGGCAATGGACGCTCGCGACGGGGGTTGCCGTTCTCGCGCTCTTTATGCTTCTCTCGGCGGTCTTTCTTTTCGCCGTGCCGCGCTTTAAGAAGATACAGAAACTCACCGACGATATCAATGAAAGGATGCGAGAGTCTCTGACGGGGCTTCGCGTCGTCCGCGCCTATAACGCAGAGGAATTCCAAGAGGAAAAGTTCGAGCGGGCGAATGTCGCATTAGCGAAGAATAACCTTGTCGCCCATCGCATTATGGCGGCGATGTCTCCCGTGATGACGGGGATCATGAGCGGGCTCTCCCTCTCCATTTATTGGATCGGCATTTATCTTATCAACGCGGTCTCCACGGCGGAGAAAGTGATGCTTTACAGCGAGATGATCATCTTCTCCTCTTACGCCATACAGATCGTGATGTCCTTTATGATGCTGAGCTTCGCTTTCATCATGGGGCCGCGCGCTTTCGTGGCGGCGAGACGCATTGCGGAAGTCCTCGGCACGACGCCCAAGATCCTCGAAGGGGAGCGGGAAGAAGGCTTGGAGGGCGTGAAAGGCGAGGTGATCTTCGAGGACGTTTCTTTTCGTTATCCCGACGCGGAGAATCCCGTTTTGGAGCATATTTCCTTCCGCGCGGAAAGAGGAGAGACCGTCGCCTTCATCGGCTCGACGGGGAGCGGCAAGAGCACGGTCGTGAATCTGATCCCCCGTTTCTTCGACGTGACGGAGGGCGCCGTATATGTGGACGGCGTCAACGTGAAAGATTATAAAAATCAAGCGCTTGTGAAAAAGATCGGTTATATCTCTCAGCGTGCCGTCCTCTTCTCGGGCGACGTGAAAGGAAATGTCGTCTACGGAAGCGAAGGGCAAGCGGATGAACGCGAGAAAGTGCGTCGCGCCCTCGACATCGCCTCCGCCTCTTTTGTCTATGACAAAGACGGGCAGGAATCGGCGTTCGTCGCCAGGGAAGGCGCGAATTTCAGCGGCGGGCAGAAACAGCGTTTATCCATCGCCCGCGCGCTCTATAAAGAGCCGGAGATCTTGATCTTCGACGATAGCTTTTCCGCCTTGGATTACAAGACGGATAAAGAGCTTCGCGCCGCATTGAAGCGCGAGCTGAAAGGGACTACGGTCCTCATCGTCGCCCAGCGTATCGGCACGATCATGGACGCGGATAAGATCGTCGTTTTGGACGAAGGAAAAGTGGTGGCGATCGGGAAGCACAGAGAGCTCCTCGCCACGTCGAAAGTGTATCGCGAGATCGCCTCGTCACAGCTCTCGGAGGAGGAACTGTCCGATGAATGAAGAAAAAGAGACAGTGAGAAGGACGCCTCCGAGAAGAGGTCATATGGGCAGGATGGACGTCGCCGAGAAGCCGAAGAGCATGAAAAGGGCGATCGTGAGTCTGCTTCGATACAGCAAGCGTTATTGGCCGGCGTTTATCGCGGTCCTGCTCCTTGCCATAGGGGCTTCCGTCCTTGCGATCCTCGGTCCGAATCTCATCAAGGAGATCACGAACGCCATCTTGGACGGCGTGCGCTCCCCCCTCGGCATCGATGTCGAAAAGACGGTGAAGCTCTGCGTGACGCTCGTCGTGATGTACAGCCTGTCTATGATTTTCGGCTATATCCAAGGCTTTATTATGGCAACGGTTACGCAACGCATCAGCCGAAGCCTCAGGAGCGATATCAGCCGAAAGATCGACAGGATGCCTTTGCGTTATTTCGACACGACGAGCTATGGCGACACCCTCTCTCGCGCCACGAATGACGTGGATCTCATCGAGATCACGATGAATCGAAGCGTGGGACAGCTCATCGGCGCGGTGACGCAGTTCTTCGGCTCCATTATCATGATGTTTTATACGAACTATATCCTCGCCTTCGCGGTGATCGGGACGACCCTCGTCGGGTTCTTCCTGATGAGCGTCATCATCAAGCGTTCGCAGAAATATTTCCTCCGTCAGCAGCAAGAGCTCGGCGCCCTCAACGGACGCATAGAGGAGGTCTTCAGCGCGCATAACATCGTGAAAGCGTACGGTGCGGAAGAGAAAGAGAAAAAGGCGTTCGACAAGCTGAATCTCCGCTTGCGCGCCTCCGCTTGGAAGGCGCAGTTCCTTTCGGGATTGATGATGCCTTTTATGGGCTTTATCGGAGATCTCGCTTTCGTCGTGGTCACGGTGATCGGCGGCGCGATGGC
The DNA here is from genome assembly GCA_946626795.1 of uncultured Clostridia bacterium. Classification (GTDB taxonomy): domain Bacteria; phylum Bacillota; class Clostridia; order Christensenellales; family CAG-1252; genus CAG-1252. The sequence goes on along the minus strand of CAMOUZ010000087.1, from coordinate 307 downwards.
GTTTTCCGGGAAGATCACTTTCGGCGTCGTCATCGCTTTCATCTCTTATGTGCATCTTTTCACGAATCCTTTGACCCAGCTTGCGAATACCATCTCTTCTTTACAGTCCGCTTCCGCCGCGAGCGAGAGAGTTTTCGAGTTTTTGGCAAATGAGGAGCTTCCCTCCGAGGCGGATAAGACGGCGTTCCTCCCTACGGCGAAAGGGGACGTGCGTTTTGAGAACGTTCGCTTCGGATATACGCCCGAGAAGGAGATCATGCATGGCTTTACGGCGCATGCCCTCCCGGGACAGAAGGTCGCCATCGTC
>CAMOUZ010000086.1 GCA_946626795.1 uncultured Clostridia bacterium | reverse complement strand
AAACTCGCGCATTATTTCACCTCGATGGGTAAGAGCGTCGTGCTCGCGGCGGCGGATACCTTCCGCGCGGCGGCTGCGGAACAGCTCGCGGTTTGGGCGGATAGAAGCAACGTTCGCATCATCAAGCACGAAGAAGGCGCGGATCCTGCGGCGGTCGTTTATGACGCCATCGCTTCTTGCAAGGCGAAGAAAACGGACGTTCTCCTCATCGATACGGCGGGCAGACTGCATAATAAAAAGAATTTGATGGAAGAATTGAAGAAGATAAACCGCGTCGTGCTTCGCGATTATCCCGAAGCGGATTACAGGAGCTATATCGTCCTCGACGCTACGACGGGGCAAAATGCCCTCTCCCAAGTGGAGATATTCAATGACGCCATTGATATTGACGGCATTATCCTCACCAAGCTGGACGGCACGGCGAAAGGCGGCGTCGTCATCGCCATCTGCAATGAGATGGAAGTGCCCGTACTTTTCGTCGGCGTGGGCGAGGGGAAAGAGGATCTTTTGCCTTTCGACGCCACGGAATTCATCTCCGCAATCGTTCCCTCTTGAGATCGATCGTCAAAACGCCGATTTCGGATAGATTCGCTCGAGCTGTATTCGGGCGTTTTTTATTTTTTTAGGAATAAAAACGGGCTTGTCAAGTAAAAATGCTTGACAGGATGTGCGGAATGCATTATACTGTGTAAAGTAATTTTACTTTATAGGTGAGAGGATGGAGCTGAAAGATCGCGTCGAGATCGCGTCGCTTTTAACGGAATACGGCGAGTTATTGACCGAGAAGCAGAGAGAGATGCTTCGCATGTATACGGAGCTCGATATGTCTCTCCTCGAAGTGGCGGAGGAATTCGGTGTGACCCGTCAAGCCGTTCGAGACGCCGTTCGCCATGCTGTAAGCACCTTGCAAAATTACGAAGAAAAGGTGAAAAAGATCGCGTTGAAACGCGATTTGACCGCCGCTTTGGATGCGCTTTCCGAGGCGGAGCGGGAGAAGCTGAAAGGCTTGTATGCTATTTTGGAGGGATAAATGGGAGCGTTTGAAGGACTCGGTACGAGGCTGAATCACATTTTTTCCAAACTGAAAAATAAAGGCGCATTGACCGAGCTCGAAATCAAGCAGGCTATGCGTGAAGTGCGCGTCGCGCTTTTGGAAGCAGATGTAAATTTCACCGTTGCTAAGAATTTTATCGCCTCCGTTACGGAGAAAGCGATCGGCGAAGAAGTTTTAAAGAGCCTCACTCCCACGCAACAAGTCATTAAGATCGTGAATGAAGAGCTCATCGAGCTCCTCGGAGGCGCGCATACAAAACTCGTTGTGGCGGATAAGCCCCCCACAATCATTTTGATGTGCGGCTTACAAGGCAGCGGTAAAACCACAATGTGCGGCAAACTCGGCGCCATGCTGAAAAAGAGCGGGAAGTCGCCCGCCCTCGTAGCTTGCGATATTTATCGTCCGGCGGCGATCTTGCAGCTTCAAAAAGTAGGTGAGAAGGCAGGCGTTCCCGTCATCGAAAAAGGACAGATCCCCCCCTTGAAGATCGTGAAGCACGCCCTTGATCTTGCCTCAAAGAATGGCTATGACACCCTCATCGTGGATACGGCTGGCAGGCTCCATATCGATGAAGCATTGATGGACGAGCTGAAAGAGCTCAAAGCCTTCTTGAAGCCGCATGAGATCCTCCTCGTGGTGGATTCCATGACGGGACAAGACGCCGTGAACGTCGCGGAGAAATTCAACGAGCTTTTGGATATCACGGGCGTGATCTTGACCAAGCTCGACGGTGATACGAGAGGCGGCGCCGCGCTCTCCATCAAAGCAGTGACGGGAAAAAGCGTTCGTTTCTGCGGTACGGGTGAGAAGATGGGGGATATCGAGCCTTTCCATCCCGAGAGGATGGCGTCGAGGATCCTCGGCATGGGTGACGTCTTGACTCTTATCGAAAAGGCGCAATCGGCGTATACGGAGGAGGAGGCGAAAGCCCTCGAAAAGAAATTCCGCGAGCAGAGCTTCACCTTGTCCGATTATCTTATTCAGATGGATAAGATGAAGAGCATGGGAAGTCTCACGCAAATGGTGAGCATGATCCCGGGGCTCGCTTCCAAGCTCGGTGGGCAGGATCTCAACGTGGACGAAGGTCGTCTCGCGCGGACCAAAGCTATTATCCAGTCTATGACGGAGGAGGAGAGAAATCACCCCGACATCATCAAAGCGAGCAGAAAGAAGCGTATCGCTGCGGGAAGCGGGACGGAATTACAAGACGTGAATTCTCTTTTGAAGCAGTTTGAAGCGTCAAGAGAGATGATGAAGCGTATGAGGAACGGAAGAAGAGGGGGATTCCCTTTCTGATAAATACAAAAACGAATATACTTACGGAGGTATAAAGAAAATGGTTAAACTCAGACTTACAAGAATCGGCGCGAAGGGCAAGCCCTGCTATCGTATCGTTGCGGTGGACAGCAGAAAGGCAAGAGATGGTATGTACATCGAGCAGGTCGGATATTTTGATCCCATGACCAATCCCGAGACCATCAAAGTCGATGTGGATCTCGCGAAGAAGTGGATCTCGAACGGAGCACAGCCCACCGACACCGTCAGAGTGATCTTGAAGAAAGCCGGCGTCTTCGAAGAGAAGGGTGAATAAACATGCAAGAGCTCGTAGAATATATCGTTGAGTCCTTGACGGGGAATTCCGATTTCACCGTTACCGTCAGCGAAGAGGATCGTCTCATCACGATCACGCTCTCGCCCGAAGACATCGGCAGAGTGATCGGTCGCGGCGGTAAAACGGCGAAAGCGATCCGTCTCATCGTCAAAGCCGCCGCTTCCAAACGGAATAAGCGTTATGACGTGGAGATCAGAGAGACCGATGAGGCTGGCAGTAGCGAAAATAACTAAACCACACGGCATAAAAGGCGAAGTTCGGGCATCCGTTCTGTTGGATAGTCCCGAACTTTTTTGCCGCATAAAAAACGCTTATTTGGAGGATATCAAGTGTAAGATCTCCGCGCGTAAAGCGGGAGACGTCGTGATCCTCTCCATACAGGGTGTAATGAATCGAGACGACGCGGAGCTTCTTCGCGGGAAGATCATATATGTCGATCGGACGGAAGCGGAAGGGTTGAAGGAAAATGAATATTTTATAGATGACTTGGTCGGCTTGCGCGTCTTCGTCGGAGAAAAAGAGATCGGGTCGATCTCGGAGATTTATAAAGGCGGCCGTACGGCGGATGTCATCGAGATCAAGGGAAAAGACGTGACGATCATGCTTCCTTTTCTTAAAAAACTGCAAATGCAAGCGGATCTCGCGGCGAAAACCGTGACTTTCGAGGAGAAAGCCTTTGGCGAGGTGGCGGTCTATGAAGATTAAAGTTTTGACCCTTTTCCCCAAAGCTTATCAAGGCTTGATGGTGGGTATCTTGCAAAAGGCGCTGGACGCCGAGAAATTCTCTATGGAGATTTATAATATCCGCGATTTTTCCGAAGATAAGCATAAAAAATGCGATGATTATCCCTTCGGAGGAGGCGCGGGTATGTTGATGACCCCTCAGCCCATCTATGACTGCGTCCAAGCGGCGGATCCCGAGCATAAAGCGAAAAGAATATATCTTTCGCCGAAAGGGGAGACGCTCTCGCAGAAAAAGGTGCTTTCGCTGTCTAAGGAGGAGGAATTGCTCTTCCTTTGCGGGAGCTATGAAGGTGTCGATCAAAGGGTCATCGATCTTTGTATCGACGAGGAGCTTTCCATCGGAGATTACGTTCTTACGAGCGGGGATCTCCCTTGCATGGTGACCATCAATGCCATCGCGCGTTATGTGGAAGGCGTGCTCGGAAGCGAAGAAAGCACAGAGGAAGAATCTTTCGCGGCGGGACTTCTCGAATATCCGCAATATACTCGCCCGCAAGAATTTCGCGGCTTGCGCGTCCCCGACGTCTTGGTGTCGGGAAATCATGCCGAAGTGGCGAAATGGCGTCGGGAGCGTCAGCTCGAACTGACGAAAAAACTGCGTCCCGATCTTTTGAAAAAGGAAAAGGAATGATCATACAATGGTTTCCGGGACATATGGCGAAAGCAAAGCGCCAAATGGAAGAGAGCTTGAAGCGGGTGGACAGTCTGATCTATGTATTAGACGCGCGCGCTCCGCATTCTTGCATTAACCCGGAATTCGATAATCTTGTATCCGCAAAGCCCGTTCTTTACGTCCTCAATAAGAGCGATCTCGTGGAACGCGGCGCCATCGCGGCGTGGGAGTCTTTTTTTGCGGCGAAAGGGATGCGGACGATCGCGGTATCGAGCACGATCGGGAAAGATAGCGGAAAAGTGATCTCCGCGCTTTCCGAGTTGAACAAGGAAAAGATCGAACGAAACAGGGCGAAAGGGGTAAATTATGCCGTAAAAGCGATGGTCATCGGCATGCCGAATACCGGGAAATCCACATTGATCAACGCCCTTTGCAAGGGAAAACGAACGGTGACGGGAGATCGACCGGGGGTCACGAAAGGGGAGCAATGGGTGCGCCTTGATAACGGGATCTCGCTCTTGGATACTCCGGGCACGCTTTCGCATAGTATGAAGAGCGAGGTGGCGGGGCTTCATCTCGCTTTCATCGGATCCGTGCGCGATGCAGTTGTGGATACGACGGAGCTCGCCTTGGAATTGGTCAAGCTCTTTTTACGGAAATTTCCGCAAAAAATCATGGAGCGTTATCAAATCGAGATTTCGGAAGATTCGATTCTGGTTCTTGAAAGGATCGCAAGAAAAAGAGGCTTGATCCTGCGCGGCGGCGAGTCCGATCTTGACAAAGCGGCGATCGCGCTTTTGGACGATTTCCGAAAATGCAGGCTCGGAAAGATTATTTTGGAGACGCCCGATGAATACTGAGGAAAAAGATACTCTTCGTTTTGAAAAAGAAGAGATGGAAAAAGGCGCGTATTTTATCGCGGGCATGGACGAAGCCGGAAGAGGACCTCTCGCGGGTCCCGTCGTCGCCGCGGCGGTCATTATGCCGCTCGACGATCCCATCGAGGGCGTGGACGACAGTAAAAAAGTCTCGGAGAAGAAGCGCGAAAAGCTCTATGACATCATTCGCGAAAAGGCGATCGCATATAAGATCGTGGCGGTGGACGAGAAAGTGATCGACGAGATCAATATCCTTGAAGCCACGAAAAAGGCGATGTACGCATGCATCGACGGGCTTGCGATCCCGCCCGACGTCGTGCTCGTGGACGCGGTAAAATTGAAAGCAAAAGTCCCTACGCGCCCCATCATCAAGGGAGACGCTTTGTCTTATTCCATCGCGGCGGCGTCCATTCTTGCCAAGACGGCGCGTGATGCGGACTGCCTGCGGCTGGAGGCGCTGTATCCCGGC
>CAMOUZ010000085.1 GCA_946626795.1 uncultured Clostridia bacterium | reverse complement strand
ACGTGCGCCGTTGCCGCGAAAGATATTGGGGCAGCGAAATGACGGAGGACAAGGCGGCGGCTTATACCACCCTTTATCACGTCCTTGTCACGATGTCCAAGCTCATCGCGCCCTTCGTTCCCTTTATGGCGGAGAGCGTGTATCGGAATCTCGTCGTGAATAACGACAAGAACGCGCCGATCAGCGTGCATCTCACGTCTTTCCCCGTCGCGGACGAGAAATATATCGACAAAGAGTTCGAGAAAGAGATGTCCGCCATCGAGAATATCGTCTTCCTCGGCAGAGCTTGCCGCAATAAGGCGAATATCAAGAATCGTCAGCCCCTCGCGAATATGTTCGTGAAGACTGACGTCGCCTTTACGATGGACGGCATGTTGGATATCGCCGCGGAAGAGCTCAATGTGAAGAAGGTTTCCATCGCCGCGAGCGAGCAGTCCTTCATTTCCTATGAGATCAAGCCGCAGCTCAAAACGCTCGGTCCGAAATACGGTTCGCTTCTCGGAGCCATCCGCTCTTTCCTGATGACGGCGCCCGCCGCGGAGATCGTGGCGACCGTTCGCGCGGGAGAGACGTATAAAACCGTCCTGAACGGCAAGGAAGTGGAATTTACGGCGGACGACCTCCTCATCACCACAAAGAGCGGGGAAGGGTATAGCTCGGAATCGGACGGCACGACCACCGTCGCGCTCGACACGAGGCTCACCGACGAGCTCATTAAAGAGGGATTTGCCCGCGAGATCGTCTCCAAGATCCAGACGATGAGAAAAGAAGCGGGCTTCGAGGTCACCGATCATATCCTCCTCGGTGTGGAAGCGGAGGATTATTTCAAAAGCGTGATCGAGGATTTCGACGTATGCGCGGACGTCCTTGCGGACGAGGTGCGATATGGCGTGACGGAAGGTTATACGAAAGAATATGACCTCAACGGTAAAAACGTGAGACTCTCTGTATGTCGGAAATAGCGAAAGGTTGGCAGGATTACGAGATCATTGCCACGGGCAACGGTCATAAGCTCGAAAGGTGGGGCAAGGTTTTCTTGCTCCGTCCCGATCCGCAGGCGATATGGGACGCGCCCTTCGATCTTTTCTCTTATCAGAAGCTCAGCGCGTATTATCGCGCGGAAGCGGGGAGCCGAGAGGAGAAATGGGTAGTTTTGAAGCCCTTTGCGGAGGAATTCACCGTTTCGCGCAAAGGACTCACTTTTCATCTGAAACTTTCCAAGAATTTTAAGCATACGGGGCTTTTTCCCGAGCAAGCGGCGAATTGGGATAAGATCATTGACCTCATCAAAAAGGCGGGTCGCCCCATCAAGGTCCTGAATCTTTTTGCTTATACGGGCGGCGCGACGATCGCGGCGGCTTCCGCGGGAGCTTCCGTGACCCACGTGGACGCCGCGCCCGCGATGGTGGATCGCGCCAAGCAGAATGCCGCTTCCTCCGGTCTTCGCGAAGCTCCCATTCGTTACATCGTGGATGACTGCTTGAAATTCGTAAATCGAGAGATCCGCAGAGGAAATCTTTACGACGCCGTCATTATGGATCCCCCTTCCTTTGGAAGAGGTCCGAACGGCGAGGTCTGGAAGATCGAGGAAAGCATCTTCTCGCTCGTGAAACGCACGGCGGAAGTTTTGACGGATCACCCACTCTTTTTCCTCATCAATTCCTATACGACGGGGCTCCAACCCACCGTCATTTCCAATCTTTTGAAGCTTGCCTTGAAGGAGAAAGGCGGCTTCAAGGTCAATGCTTATGAACTTGCGCTCCCCACAGACGAAGGCATCGAACTGCCTTGCGGTTGCAGCGGGATCGCCGAATGGAACACGTAAAGGTGAAGATATGATAACGTATAAAGACATCCCCATTTTGTATGAAGATAATCACATCCTTGTGGTCGTAAAACCCTTTCGGGTGCCTTCGCAGGAGGATTCGAGCAAGGATCCGGATATGCTCACCCTTTTGAAAGAGTATCTTAAAGAGACCTATGACAAGCAGGGGAACGTTTTCCTCGGGCTCGTCCATCGTCTCGATCGTCCGACGGGCGGCGTAATGGTCTTTGCCAAGACGAGCAAAGCCGCGGCGCGCCTCACGGAGAGCATCACTTCGGGCGAATTCGATAAAAAGTATCTCGCGGTGCTTTCGGGCGTCCCCGCGGAAAAGAACGGACGTCTCGACAATTATCTTTTTAAGGATGAAGCACGTAATGTCGTCACCGTCGTTCCGATGGGGATCAAAGGAGCGAAAAGAGCGGTCCTCGATTATAAAATAATCGAGAAAAAAGATAATATCTGCCTCGCTGAGATCTATCTTTATACAGGCAGGAGTCACCAGATCCGCGTGCAGACGGCTCATATCGGCTGTCCCGTCGTCGGGGACGTGAAGTATGCGGGCGATAAGCTCGTGAATGCCGAAAACCTCGCTTTATGGAGCGCGGAGATCCGTTTTCCCCATCCCACGAAGAAGGATATCATGGTCTTTCGCGCGTTCCCGGACGATTCGGTTTTCCCTTGGAATGCCTTCGATATTGAGCGACATTTGAGCGTGAAGATCAAGTAAAATGCGTATGATAGGCGGCAACAAGAAAGAAGTAGCGAGATTTTCTCCCAAACTCGATATGGGACTCGGATATTCCCAAATCGACCAGAGGATTCGCGAACATAAGACGAATGCGAGGATACTCAATCCCGCAAAGTCCTCCTTGAAGATCATCGCGGAGAATGTCTTTTCTTTTTGCAATATTATTACGCTCGTTTTGATCGTTTTGCTTTTCATCATCGGTGAAAACAGTGATACGTTTTCTTCGATGATTATTTTCCTGAATATGACCGTCGGCATCGTGCAGGGGATCAAGGCGCGCAACGCCGTGAAAAAGCTCTCCTTCGAGGTGGACAGTGATTTTGAGGTGATCCGCGATTGTAAGCGTGTCGCCATCCCCGTCCGTGAGATTGTTCTCGATGACCTTGTCATTATGCGCGCGGGAAGCAAAGTGCCCGTGGACGGCATCATTCGCGAAGGCGTCATCGACGTGGACGAATCCATCCTGACGGGCGAGGCGAATCTCGTCAAAAAGTCGACGGGCGATTACTTGCTTTCGGGCAGTCATATCTTAGTCGGCGAAGCCGTCGTGCAGGCGGATCGCGTCGGAATGGACAGCAATATCCAAAAGATCGGCAAGGCGGTGCGAAAGCTCGGCAAGCCCAAGAGCAAGATCTTTTATTCCCTCGATTATATCATTAAGATCATCAGTTTCGTCCTCGTGCCGCTCGCCATCGCGTCATTTTTCGTGAATTTTTTCGCGACGGAGCATTCCCTTCACGACGCGGTGAAATTTACGGCGGCGTCCGTCCTCTCGATGCTTCCCGTCGGTATGTTTTTCCTGACGAGTTGCGCACTCGCGGCTTCCGTTTTGAAGCTTTCGCAGAGAAATACCCTCGTGCAGGACCTTTACGGCGTGGAGATGCTCGCCTTGGTGGATACCCTCCTCCTCGATAAAACGGGCACGATCACGACGGGGGATCTCCGCGTCGTCTCGCGTAAAATCTTCCGCGAAGAGGAGGACGTGGATCGCATTTTGGCGGATCTTCTCGCGGGAACGAAGGATATGAATTCCACCGCGCGCGCTTTGCGCAAGGAATTCCCAGATGGAAATGTGGAGAATGTGGCGCTCGCGCTTCCGTTTTATTCCGGCAGAAAGTACAGCGGCGTCGCTTTTAAAGACGGAAGGAATTATCTCCTCGGCGCGCCGGAATACGTCTCGACCTTCGAAGGGGAAGTGAAAGAGTTCGCTCATGCCTGCGCCGAGAAAGGGAAGCGGGTCGTTCTTCTTTCCCGCTTGGATGGCGACATCCTCTTCCCGGATGTGGGAAAATGCACGCCTATTCTCGCCTTCGAGATCGAGGACGAGATCCGCTCGGACGCCCCTTGCACCCTGCGTTGGTTTAAGGAGAACGGCGTACGCATTATGGTCATTTCGGGTGACGATCCCTTGACGGTTTCTCGCATCGCGGAAAAAGCGGGCGTGGAGGGCAGCGAGAATTATATCAGTTGCGCGGATCTTTCGGACGATGACCTCAAAGAAGCGTTGCGCACCCACAATATCTTCGGGCGCGTCTCTCCCGAGCAGAAATCAACCATTGTTAATTACCTTCGCAAAGAAGGTCATACCGTAGGTATGGTCGGCGACGGCGTGAATGACGTTCACGCGCTGAAAAACAGCGATTGCAGTATCTCCTTCGGCAGTGCGAACGAAGTGGCGCGCAGCGTTTCGGGCATTGTCTTGGTGGATAGTAAATTCAGTTCTCTCCCCCAAGTCGTCGCGGAGGGCAGGCGAGTGGTCTGCAATATCGAGCACGTCGCGTCGCTTTATTTTATGAAGAATCTCTTCACGATCATCATGACGGCGATCTTCCTCTGCCTCGGCAGGCTTTATCCTTTCTCAACGTCGCAGATGTTGATGATCGAGGTTTTCGTCCTCGGCATCCCGAATCTCTTTATCGCCATGCAGCCGAATGACCAAGTCCCGGACGGAAATTTCCTGCAAAACGTCTTGAAACGCACGTATCCCGCCACGTTCGCCCTCCTTTTCTCGGTGCTTGCGGTGTATTTCCTTTTCTGCAATGTCTTCTCCATCTCGCTTGAAATGCGCCCCACCGTCGCCGCCTTGACTCTCACTGGTTGCGGTTTCGTCCAGCTCGTCTTTAATTGTATCCCCATCAATCGTTATCGCTTGAAGGTCATCCTTTTCTCCTTCATCGGCTTCATCGCCGCAGTCTTTATCCTCTATGGATTAAACTCCGTAGGGATGGATTTTATCTCCTTTGAGGTGAGCGCCATCAGCGGAAAAGCTTTCGGCGTCATCTGTCTCGGCATCACGATTTGCGCGGCGTTGAACGTCCTCTTCCACTTTGTTTTGAAAAAGCTCCGCTCGGGCGGAAAGGAGAGCATTCCTTTCTATTTGAAAGATTATTATATCGACACGACGGAAGGGGAGGACCTCTCCGATCGCGACTAAACCCGCTTTCTCCGTTTGACTCCGAAATGTTCCGAAATTTCCGAATATTACAAGAAAATCTGCATTATAAATATTTTTAATTAAAACTTTTTCTTCATTAAAAAATCTTGATAATTATTGCAGAGCCGCTCTGACTGTGCTATAAAAGAATCAGCGATATAAACCTGCGTTGTGCGAGTAGCGGTCATGTCACAACCTCAATTTATTTTAGGGGAAGCGAAACGCGGCGTCGGATGTCAGGCCACATTTTTTTCTTCGGTGGAAGACAGAAGCGTCGGATAGCTTATACCCAACCTGCTTTCGGCGGGTTTAGTACAGCCGTGAGACGGCAACGCGGGCGATGATCGGCGGGATAGTGCGCTTAATTCTGAG
>CAMOUZ010000084.1 GCA_946626795.1 uncultured Clostridia bacterium | reverse complement strand
AGGTAGTTATTCATAAGAGCAGAAGCGCCGAAACCGCTGACGACGAGCTCATAAAGATCGGAATCCACAGCCTGCACCGTAAGCAGATACTCGCTTGCAAGCCCCGCCGCGGCGATGAGCTTACTCGTCTTTCCGTTCTCCGTGATGCTCCAAGCGAAGCAATCTTGATTCACTTGCGCCTCCTCACCATGCTCGAAGCCCGAGATGCGGAGGGACGCCTCTTGCACGGAGCCGTCATAAACGGAGGAGAGATCATTCGATGTGACCGAAAGCGCTTTCTTCGCGATGCACCAAGTCAAGGTCACCGTCGCCTCAGACGCCACGTAATCATGGCTCTCCACGTCGCCGACCATATTCACAATGCCGTCGATCGCCGCCGTATAGGTGTCGGCATTGATGCATTTCACATTGCGCAAGGTCAACGTCAAAGCGTCTTTCGCGTCTGTGGCGGCATTTTGGCAGAGATCCGCCGCGTCTGCGCTCGGATACACCTCTTTATTTGTGCCGCTATACGTAAACGCCGCGTCATAATAGGGCGTAAGATGGGTCTCGTCGACATACCAGCCGAAGGTCAAGGTCTTGGGCGAGATCGTATACGTCCTCACCTCTTCCGCCGCCGCGAGCTCGTAATTATCGAGGCTCATCGTGAGATCCAAAGCATAGGTCGCCGCGCGAATGATATTCACATCGAGGACATAGGTGGAGAGATTTCCCTGCGTGAAGCTTCCTTCGCAAGTGAAATCGACGGCGTTCGTGGAAACATGACGGAAAAGATCCTCCGTGATATTCGCCACGTCATTCCCCTTGAAGCCCTCCACTGCGAGGATAAACGTGCGATAATTTCCGTCATAGACGGAAGAGACGGCGTTCACATTGTCGATCCAACTCTTCGTGAGCCTTTGCTTGTCGATCGTCCAATTGCAATTCGCCTTATTGTCGGGGAGAGAGTCGATCGTATAGTTATCCGCCGCCGCGCCGGAGATGCCCACGATCGTGATGCGATACTCGCCCGCATTCGTGAAGTCCACCTTTTCTCCCGCGACGCCCGTACGCGTGCCGCCTTGATAAAGGAAACTGATCTGATCGCCTTCTTCGACTTCCGCCACCGCTCTTATGGTCTGCGGAGCGGCGCTGTACGTCGTATGCAGAGTGTCGCCGCTGAACGTATAATCACCCGTCGACTCCCAGCTGACTGTGACCGCCTTCTTCGCGATGGTCCATTCCGTAGAAAGATTGATGCCGCCCGTCAAGGTGTAATTCTCATTTTCGAGGGAGACCGCTTCCGCCGTATAGATGCCGGCATTGATGAAAGCGTCGTTCTTGCAATTCACCTCGCAATTATCTCTTACGCCGCTTCTCGTGCAAATATTCTTGACCGCGACACTGACATATTTCCAAGTCTTGTTATACGTGGTCTGCGTATTCGTCCAAACGAGTTCGACGGGACGCTTCGCGATCGTCCAAGTGCAAGTCTCCTTGCCCTCGTCCGTAAAGACGTATTCGTAATACTCCGCGAGCGCTTCGGACAGCGCTTGGATCTTCGCCACATACGTGCCTTGATCCGTCGCCCGCACCTGTCCTTCGATGGCAATGGCATTCGCCTTGATATCCGCGGGCACGCCATCGCCGTATTCCGCCACCATCCTATGCTCCGCGCCGTTATACACCGTGGAGAAATTTCCGTAATCGCCCGTGCCGTCGAGTCTCCAACGAATGGTAACGGGGCACTTCACGATGGTGTACTTCGAGCTGATCGCTCTCTTTTGATAGTTCGGGTCAATGGCTCCGTTCTTCAAGATCGAAAGATAAGTGGAGACGGTGTAGCCCTGCTTATTGACAGCGCGCTCGCCGTTTCCGCTGTAAACGGGGGCGTCCGCCGTAAGTCCGCTCACCGCCAAAGGCGCGCCCGGCGTCCAAGTCACTTCGACGCTCTTGGGAAGGCCGTCATAGACGTACTCCACTTCGAGGAAGCGAATGTTGTATTTATTTTTGAGCCTCTCGAAATACTCCGCGTCCTTTTCGAGATCCTTCTGCATCACGGAGATCGTGACATTCGCGGCGCCCGCGGAAGTCTGCTCCGTAAGCTCGTTATTCCCGGAGGTGGCAAGGACGGCGAAGGCATACACGCCCGACTTCACGACGTCCTTCGTGAGAAGCGTGAAGGTGACGAGCCCCGTATCCTCCGTATATCCGCAAGTGAAGACGGCGAAATCGGGATTCGTGACATTCTCCATCGCGCAGCTGCCCGCGAGGTTCGGATCGTATCTCAGCTCGAAGGAACCCGTCGTCTCCTCCGCGCCGAAGGACGCAGCAAGATCATTGGGCGTGTACGCCCAAGTGACGCGATAACGATTGGTCTTATTTAAAGCGTGATCCAAGCTGTACGTTGCATAGAGCGTGTTATTATCGTCGTACTCGAAGGACTTAAAGGTGGAATTCAAAGCTTCCTCCTCTCCATTTGTTTCGAGTTTGAGCTGGGTCTTTACGTCGAGGAAATCCAGATCCCAAACGGGAGTAAGGGTGACGGAATCGCGGAAAGAAAGGGTTTTGAGATAATTCGTATCCAAGCTGTAATGCTCGCTGTCCGCGCTGTCATAGCAATACCATTTGAGGTCTTGATATCCGTCTCTCTCATAGCCTTCATAGGAGGGGAGATCGAAATTATTCACATCCTCGCCCACGATGAAATCCGTCTTTAATCCGGGCGTCTCGATGGGCACGTAATACGAGCCCCATTGATAGGTGACGCTGCAAACCTTCGCCCAACGGGCATAAAGCGTGGTGTCCTTCGGGAAGACGGCGCTATACGTCTCGGCGGCGAATTGCACGAGAGAGCCCGTCTCATTCTCCCATCCGCGGAAAATATAACGATTGCCGGAGGTGGGATCCGTGAAGACCATTTCGGAATTATAAAACGTCTTGTCCGTTATGTAAGCATTGGTTGAAGGCATCAGGTCCGCAAGCATAAAGGTGCGAAGCTCCGCCACGCCGCTGACGAGATCGAGGATCTTGCTCGGGATGAAGAGCCCATCCATTCTCGACTCGAAATTCACAAGCACTTTCTTGTCGAGATTATCCACCGTGAGATTCTCGCGGATCTCGGGATAAGTCTGACGGATATAATTGTACTTTTCCTGCATCTTGTCCGTATCGCGCGGATCATCATTGTCATTGATGATGGTGATTTCGAGATCGTCCTTCTTAAAATCATCCTCAAAGACGATGACGGCGTCCGACTCCGCAGAAAGGGACAGGGTCTGCAAAGAGGAGGTCACGATGGAGGTGCCGAAATAAATATTGCCGTTCTTGGCGAAAAGCTCGACGGATTCGAGGTTCTCGCTGACGATGCCCTCTTTTCCGATGGACTCGACAGACTTCGGAAGGGAGATGGAGCGGATGTTCTTTCCGACGATGGCGCGATCGCCGATCTCGCGGACATTCGAAGGCGCGTCCTCCGTATCCTCAAAGATGACTTCGTCGATCTCTTTCGCGCTCGTGAAGAGCTTATTGCGCACGGTCTCGGAGTCCAATGCACCCTCCAAGATCTTGGTGACTTTGAGCCCATTGAACTCGGAAGGAACGAAGACTTTCTTGCTCTGTCCCCAATAAATGCCTTTCACGTAATACTCCGTGCCGTCCGCGCTCTTTTCATACATAATGTTTCTGTATTGGAGGCGTTCATTGCGATAACGTGTATGCATGACCGCGACGGGGAAGACGACGGAGATGAGCTGAATGGCGATCACGATGATGAGGAAAGCAAAATACGTCTTGGTGCCCGTCTTGTACTTATCCTCCGAGCAATCGTAATTATGAAGCGCCACGCGGAACTCGATCTTATCCCACCACTTATAGACCAAGAGAATGGTCAAAAGCTGGCAGATCCACACCGCCGCGAGGTCTATCCTGAGATACGCGCCGATGGATGCGAAAACGAAATTCGCCGCCGTGAGCACGATCCACAGCAGATTCAAGACCAAGAGCATCGCGCGGATCCCCGAAGCGGGATTTCCCGAATTCGCCTTGACTTTATGTGCGAAATACAGCGCGATCTGCACGATATTCAGCACGATGCCGACGATCTGCAAAATGAAGACGATCTCGGGCGCTCCGACGCTTAAAGCGATGAGCGTCGAGATCACAGTCGCCGCCAAAACCGCGATGAATGCAGCTATCACAAAGAAAAACTTATTCCCTTTCATATCTTCCTCCGATAGAACACAATCCTTACTAACCGATCAAATAATCTCATTTTTGATGTCTTCCTGCCATTTCTTGAATGCCTTTTCACCTTTACGCGTAAGGACATAGCGTTTCAAGCCGGAGAGACCTTTCTTGTCTTTATAAATGATGGCGCCGCGCATCGTGGACCACCTGCCGCGATTCTCCTCCTTGCCCACGGCGCAGATATCGTCCGTATCGTGGGTATTCGGCAAGAGCGTAACATCTTCATTCTTTTCCTTGATATCGAAATACAAGCCGCCGCAAATCTTACAGATCGAACAGCTTTGGACGGACGTGATGCGGATGAGATCTCTGTTCTTGCCGTCCAAGGAGACTGCGCGGGAGAGTTTCTCCGCGAAGCTCTTCAAAAGATCGGAAAGCTCTTTCTTCAAAGCGTCGATAAAAGCGACCTTCTTCTCTTCCGAGAATCCCTCCGTAAAGCGCGCGAAAACGCTCGGCGCAATGATATCCGCAAGAGAAAGCGACTTGACGCCGTACTCACGGAGGGCATTCAGATTGGGCGTGCTCGCCCTTTCGTCTTGGAGCTGCTTCTTCTGCTCTTCCCTGAGTGCCGAAATAAAGGGCTCTTTGTCAAGCGCCTTATTTACGCAATACGATTCGATCAGGAAGACGTCGAAAGGATCGTTAAAGGAGATCGTCCAACTCTCCGCGAGCGCTTTTTTCTTCTCTTTCAGCGCTTGCAAGGTGGGCGACTTCTTCACATTCTTCTCCAAGTAATCACTGAAAAAGACCGAGACGCAAGCGGAAGCCGTCTCATTCTCCGCGGCTCTCGCCCCTTCTTCCCCGCTCTTTTGATAAGTGGAAAGGAAGGCTTTCTTCCTTACTTCATAGGAAAGCGGAGAATATGCCGCCACGACCTCTTTGGTCTTACGATTGATGAAGACCATATCGCGATTCCGCAGGACGCGGGAATTCTCCTTGCCGCTATCCTCCTTGAAAGCTTCGTCATAGAACCAATACACGCCCTCTTGGCAAGCGCAATAATCCGACATCCGATCCTCGCCGGACTTCAACCTGCCGAGGACGCCCGCGTCGCTCGTATCGTCCCATTTATGCAAGAACTCTTTCTTGGGAAGGACGGAATAGCCATAGAAAGCGGAAAGTTCCTCGATCTTGGAATAGGGATAGAAACGCTGTCCGCAGAAAGCGCATTCCTCCGACATACAAGCGCGGCAACCCACCGCATAACGGTAACCTGCCTTGTCCTCACGGCTCTGCCCGATCGCCCGATACTCTTTGCGCCAATTCGGGTCCACAAAGAGCTCCATATCTC
>CAMOUZ010000083.1 GCA_946626795.1 uncultured Clostridia bacterium | reverse complement strand
ATCTCGAAGAGGAGATCTCCGCCTTCGAGAAGAGGCAGGGGGTCACCCTTCATTCCGCGCAGCGGGAAGCCATTACGGCGGCGGTGAATAATGGGTGTGTGGTCATCACGGGCGGCCCCGGGACGGGCAAGACCACCATTATCAAATGTATCATCGAGCTTTTGCAGGGCAAAGGCTATTCTTTCGCGCTGACCGCGCCGACGGGACGCGCGGCGAAAAGGATGAGCGAGGCGACGGGCGCGGAAGCGAAGACCATCCATCGTCTCCTCGAACTTCATGCGGGGGATTATTCCTCGGAGGTCAAGATCGACGCGGAAGTCATCATCGTGGACGAGATCAGCATGGCGGATGAATATGTCTTCAATGCGCTCTTGCGCGCCGTGCCGGTGGGCGGCAAGCTCATCCTCGTCGGGGATAAGGATCAGCTTCCCTCCGTCGGAGCGGGGAATATCCTCGCGGACGTCATCGCTTCCGGCAAGATCCCCGTGAAGTATCTCACGCATATTTATCGGCAGTCCGCAGACAGCCATATCGCTCTTTTTGCGCATATGATCAATGGCGGAAACGTGCCCGAATTCGATAATAAAAGCCGCGATTTCTTCTTCGATAACGTGCCTGCGGAGGAGGGGAATATCGTGAAGGACGTGATCTCGCTCTGTACGGAGCGGTTGCCTCGTTATTTTGCCTTAGACCCCGCGGAAGTGCAGGTGCTCGCCCCCTTGAAAAAGGGCGAAGGCGGCGTGGAGGAGCTGAATGCCGAGTTGCAGAAAGTGGTGAACGCTCCCTCTTTGGAAAAGAAAGAACTTATGCATGGCGGCAGGATCTTCCGCGAAGGGGATCGCGTCATCCATATGGTGAATAATTATCATCTCGGCTGGGTGCTCCGCAAGGGAGAAGGCTTCGAGATCGGCGAGGGCGTCTTTAATGGGGACATCGGGAAGGTCTTGGAAGTAGACCGCGCCGAAGCGGAGATGAAAGTGCAGTTCGAGGACGGCAAAGTGGCGACCTATACGGCGGGAGATCTCGACGAGCTCGCCCTTGCTTACGCCATCAGCGTGCATAAGAGCCAAGGCTCGGAATTTCCCGTGGCGGTCGTGGCGATCTCGCGTTATAACCCCATCGTGACCTCGCGCAACCTCCTTTATACGGCGATCACCCGCGCCAAACGCGCCGTCGTCCTCGTCGGGGACAGACAGCACGTCATCAAGATGATCAAGAATAATTACACAGAGAAGCGGCACACCGCGCTCACGCGTTTTTTGACCGACCGATATGAAGGATAAGATCTCGCGCCTCCTTTCTTTCCTCTTCGTGAAGGATTATAATTGCATCGTTTGCGGGCGGGAGCTTCCCGCGAAAAACGGGTATTTGACTTGTACGAATTGTTATCAAAAATTAGAGCTCATCCAAGGCGATCGCTGCCTGAAATGCGGCAAAAAACTTTTCGGAGAGGGTGAGTATTGTCTCGACTGCGAAGAGCACGAGAAATCTTTCGACCGCGCCTTTGCGCCCGTCTCGTACGTGGGAGCGGCGGCGGCTCTCGTGATGGCTTTCAAGTTTGAGAATAAGCGTTATCTCGCTTCTCCGCTCGCGCGCTATATGACGGATTGCCTCTTGCAAGAAGGGATCGCGCCGGAGGTCATCGTCCCCGTTCCGCTCCACGAAAAGAGGGAGAAAGAGCGCGGGTATAATCAAAGTGAGCTTCTCGCGAAAGAGATATCTTCCTCCCTTGGCGTCCCCCTTGCGGCGAAGGCGACGGCACGCGTAAAAGAGACCTTGACCTCCTCCCTTCTGACGGGCGGCAGAGAAGCCCGCGAAGCGAATGTGAAAGGTGCTTTCGTCGTCAGGGAGCCCGCTCTCGTGAAAGGGAAATGCGTACTTCTCGTGGACGACGTCCTCACCACGGGCGCCACGTCGAGCGAGCTTGCCGGCGTCCTCAGGAAAGCGGGCGCAAGCAAAGTCTATGTGCTCACTTTCGCCACGACGAAAGAGAAGCCTCCCCTCCAAGGGAAGGGGTTTTCGGGCGGCGCCTGACGGAAGCTTTTTTTCCGATATCTCTCCGTCCTCCTGTCGAAAGATGACGGCGGGTGCGGCGAAAAAGGAGAAAAAACGGCTTATCGGCGAAAATACGGGGGCGTACGTGCCCGCCTAGGCCTAAAATAATTTTACTTATACTATACTTTATAGTACAATGGTATTTGAGGTGAATGTCTATGTGTATATTTAAGAGTGCGAATGAAAGACAGATCGCGAAGCTGACCAAGATCTCGGATCAAGTGGAGCTCCTTGCGGATCGCTTTGCTTCCATGTCGGACGAAGCGTTGAAGGGGATGACAGCCGAGTTCAAAGAAAGGCTGGCGGCAGGCGCCACCCTCGACGACCTTCTCCCCGAAGCGTACGCCGTGGTGCGTGAAGCCGCGATGCGCGTCTTGAAGATGAAGCATTATCCCGTCCAGATCATCGGCGGTATCGCCCTGCATCAAGGCAGGATCGCCGAGATGTGCACGGGTGAAGGTAAGACCCTCGTGAGCACCCTCCCCGCGTATCTGAATGCCCTTACGGGAAAAGGCGTGCATATCGTCACGGTGAATGATTATCTCGCGAAGCGTGACGCCGAGTGGATGGGCAAGATCCATCGTTTCCTCGGTCTCACCGTCGGCGTCTCCGTCGAAGGAATGAGCACGGAAGAGAAGAGAGAGGCGTATAAATGCGACATCGTCTATGCGACGAATAATTCGCTCGGGTTCGATTATCTCCGCGACAATATGGCGATCTCGAAAGAGCATATGGTGCAAAGAGGGCTGAATTTCGCCATCATCGACGAGGTGGACAGCATCTTGATCGACGAAGCCCGCACCCCGCTCATCATCTCCGGAAAGTCGGATAAGAGCAGCGATATTTATGTGAAAGTGAATGCTTTCGTGAAGACCTTGTATCGCGGCGATCCGAACGGCGAGCCCTACTATGAGCTGGATGAGAAAGAGAATGCCATCCGCCTCACCGAGACGGGCGTAGAGAAAGCTGAGCGGTATTTCGGCATCGAGAATCTCGGCGACATCGAGAATAACGAGCTTAACCATAATATCACCATCGCTCTCCGCGCGCATTTCATGATGAAGCGTGACCGCGATTATATCGTGAATGACCATGAAGTCATCATCATCGACGAATTTACGGGCAGACTGATGATCGGGCGTCGTTTCAGCGACGGCTTGCATCAGGCGATCGAGGCGAAGGAAGGCGTGAAGATTAAGGACGAGAATAAGACCCTCGCCACCATCACCTTCCAGAATTTCTTCCGCATGTATCCCAAGCTTTCGGGTATGACGGGTACGGCGAAGACGGAAGAGACCGAGTTTAAGCAGATCTATGGGCTTGACGTCGTGCAGGTCCCGACGAATGAGCCCATTCGCCGCGTGGATCAAAATGATCGTTTGTATAAGACGCGCGCGGCGAAGATCCGCGCCATCATCGAGGACATCAAAGATTGTTATGAGAGGAAGCAGCCCGTGCTCGTCGGCACGATCTCCGTGGAGAAGAGTGAAGAGCTCTCCGATCTCTTGAAAAGACAGCGCGTTCCGCATAACGTCTTAAACGCGAAGAATCACGAGCGCGAGGCGGAGATCATCGCGCAGGCAGGCAGGCTCGGACAGGTGACCATCGCCACGAATATGGCGGGCCGCGGTACGGATATTATGCTCGGCGGAAATCCCGATTATCTTGCGCGCGCCGCTTTGGAGAATAAGAATTATTCTCACGAAGCGATCGTGGAGGCAACGGGTTTCGGACAGGAGCTCTCGGAGGAGGCGGTCCGCGCCAAAGCGGATTACGACCGTTTCTATAAGGAGTATAAGCAACAGACCGACGCGGAGAAAGAGCAAGTCCTCGAACAGGGCGGTCTTCGCGTCATCGGCACGGAGCGCCACGAAAGCAGGCGCATCGATAATCAGCTTCGCGGTCGTAGCGGAAGACAGGGCGACGTGGGTTCCTCCGTCTTCTATATCTCGATGGAGGACGACATCGCGAGGATCTTCGGCGGAGAGCGTATGCAGTCTGTCGCGAATGCCTTGCGTATGGACGAGGACACCCCCATCGAAGTGAAGATACTGACTCGTTCCATCGAACGCGCGCAGATGACCGTCGAAAACCGCAATTACAGCGTGCGTAAACACGTCCTTGCTTATGACGACGTGATGAATCGTCAGCGCGAGATTATCTATGCGGAGAGAAATAAAGTCCTGATGGAAGAGGACGTCCATGAGGAGATCGTGAAGATGATCCCCGCCGTTGTCGAAGAATACGTCGCGCAGATCATCGATTACGGAAAGGATTACGTCCTTTGGGATTATGACAAGATCAATAAGGAGATCGAGGATAGGCTCTTGCCCGCAGGCTCGAACGTCGTGACGAAGGAGCTCGCTTCCTCGCTCAGCCTCGCCAAGATCGTGAAAGCCGTCGCCGTCGCCGCCGTGAATGCTTATGACGATAAGCAGGACGCCATCAACGCCGCAGGGCTGGATTTCGGTAGCTTCGAGCGCCGCGTGATGCTCTTTGAGGTGGATCGGAAGTGGATCGAGCATATCGACGCGATGGACGCCTTGCGTAAGGGCATCGGCCTTCGCGCCATCGGACAGCGCGATCCCGTCATCAGCTATGCGAATGAAGGCTTTGAGATGTTCGACGAGATGATCGCCTCCATTCAGCGCGACATCGTGTATCGCGTCTTGAAAGAGGATCGCTTTCTCGTGGAGAAAAGGGTCTCGCCGGCGGATCGCCTGAAAACCATTACTATGCAAAAGCAGAATAAAGAGCCGGGCAGGAATGACCCTTGTCCCTGCGGAAGCGGAAAGAAATATAAGAATTGTTGCGGGAAGAACGTATGATAGAATTCGATGACAGCAAAGCAAAGCTCGCCTCCCTCACCGAGACGATAGGAGAAGTGGCGGACGCCCTCGACGTGCCTGCGCTCGAAAAGAGAAAGCAGGAATTGGAAGAGGAGCAGAACCAAGACGGATTTTGGACGGATCAGGCGAAGAGCCAGCGGGTGAATAAGGAGCTCAAACAAGTCGCCGACAAGCTCCGTAAAGTGAAGAAACTGCAAGAGGCGGCGGCGGACGTAAAAGTCCTTATCGAGCTTGCCGAAGCAGAGGAGGCTCTCTCCGAGCTCCCCACCGTGGAAGAAGAGCTCAAAAAGCTTTCCGAAGAAGCGGAGGCGATGAAGATCGCGGCACTTCTCCGCGGCAAACACGACGCTTGCGATGCCATCTTGACCCTCCACGCGGGCGCAGGCGGCACAGAGGCGCAGGATTGGTGCAGCATGCTTTTCCGTATGTATTCGCGTTACGCGGAGAAGAATGGCTATTCGATGAAAGTGCTGGACTCCCTCCCGGGGGACGAAGCGGGGATCAAGAGCGTGAGCTTCGAGATCGACGGCGACAATGCCTATGGTTATCTCAAAGCGGAGAAAGGCGTGCATCGCCTCGTCCGCATCTCTCCCTTCGACGCGAATAGCAGGAGGCACA
>CAMOUZ010000082.1 GCA_946626795.1 uncultured Clostridia bacterium | reverse complement strand
GAGTTCAGGACGTCTTCGAGATAGACCACCTTGCCTTGGCGGCTGCTCATCGTGCCGTCCACGAGGGACACCATGCCGAAATTCACGTGTTCGAGATCTTTCGCCCAAGGCTCGCCGAGGAGCTCCAAGACTTTGAAAACCTGCTTAAAATGCAAGTTCTGCTGATACGCCACGACGTAAAGACATTTATAAAAATCATAAGTTTTCTTGCGATAATACGCCGCCGCGAGGTCCCGCGTCGCATAGAGGGTGGCGCCGTCCGAACGCACGAGCAGGCAAGGAGGCATGTCGTCGCCCACTTCCACGATCTTCGCGCCGTCGGATTCCACCAGAAGACCTTTTTCTTCCAGCTTGTCTAAAACCGGCTTCATCTTATCGTTATAAAAACTCTCGCCCGCATAGCTGTCGAAATCGATGCCGAGTCTGTCATAGACCCGCTTCGCTTCCGCGAGGCTGACGGCTTTGAAGCGCTCGAAGAGGGCAAGGGCGTCCTCGTCGCCGTCCTCGATGAGCTTGAAATAATGCCTGCCGAGGTCGTTTAAAGATTCGTCGTTCTCCGCCTCTTGGTGGAAACGCACGTAGAGCTTATGCAGGGCTTTTACGCCGCCTTTCTCGATGTCCGCGTCTTCCCCCCATTTCTTGTAAGCCACGATCATCTTGCCGAATTGCGTCCCCCAATCTCCGAGATGATTGATGCGTACGACGTTATAGCCGAGGGCGGAGAAGATGCGGGAGAGCGCGCCGCCGATGACGGTGGAAGAGAGGTGGCCGATGTGGAAAGGCTTCGCGATATTCACGGAGGAGAAGTCGATGCAGATCGTTTTCCCTTTTCCGAGGTCGCTTTTGCCGTAATTCTCCTTCTCGCGGAGGACTTTCAAGAGAGTGTCTTTCGCCATATTTTCGCGCGAAAACTTGAAATTCAGATATCCGTTCAGCGCGGCGCAGGAGAGGAGATAAGGCGGGAGATTTTTCGAGATCTTCGCCGCGAGCTCTTCCGCGATCTGCACGGGGGACTTCCGAAGCGCTTTTGCGAAACGGAAGCAGGGAAGCGCGAGGTCCGCGAAGGCGAGATCCTTCGGGGCGGAGAGGAGAGAGACGATCTCCTCTTCGGAGACGCCTTCTATTTCGATGAGAGATGCGATGCTTTCGTTGCGGTCCATATCATACGTTGAAGCGGAATAAGATGACGTCACCGTCTTTCACGACGTAATCCTTCCCTTCGCTCCTTACTTTTCCTTTTTCTTTCGCGACGGTCAGCGAGCCGAGCTCCATAAGATCCTCATAGGAGACCACTTCGGCGCGAATGAAGCCGCGCTCGAAATCGGTGTGAATCTTGCCTGCCGCCTGCGGGGCTTTCGTGCCTTTCTTGATGGTCCAAGCGCGCGTCTCTTTCTCTCCCGCGGTGATATAGGAGATGAGCCCGAGGAGCTCGTATCCCGCGGTGATGAGGAGGGAGAGACCGCTCTCTTCGATGCCGAGTTCTTCACGGAAGAGGTCGCGATCTTCCTTGTCGAGGGCGGAGAGCTCCGCCTCCACTTTTGCGGAGAGCTTGATGACTTTCGCGTTTTCGCGGTCCGCGATCTCGCGCACTTGCTTGACGTAATCATTGTCTTCTTTCCCGATGTCGCTCTCGGCGATATTCGCCACGTAGATGACTTTCTTCGTGGTCAGGAGGAAGAGGGTGTCGTAATACGCCGCCTCTTCTTCGGTGGCGTCTATGCTCCGTCCGGTCTTTCCTGCGGAAAGGTGATTATACATCTTCTCCAACATCTCGATCTCGGGCAGGTATTTTTTGTCGCCGCTTTTTGCTTGCGTGCGCACTTTCTGCAAGCGTTTTTCCACGCTTTCGAGGTCGGCGAGGACGAGCTCGGTGTCGATGATCTCGATGTCGTCCTTCGGGCAGATGCGTCCTTCGACGTGCTCGATATTCGGATCGTCATAGCAGCGCACGACGTGAGTGATGGCGTCCACTT
This sequence comes from uncultured Clostridia bacterium, assembly GCA_946626795.1. Classification (GTDB taxonomy): domain Bacteria; phylum Bacillota; class Clostridia; order Christensenellales; family CAG-1252; genus CAG-1252. The sequence goes on along the minus strand of CAMOUZ010000082.1, from coordinate 3,558 downwards.
CTCGGATATGGGAGAGGAATTTATTCCCGAGGCCTTCGCCCTTGGAGGCGCCCTTTACGAGACCCGCGATGTCCACGAATTCCAAGACGGCGGGCGTGACTTTCTTGGAGTCATAGAGCTTCGCGAGATCGTCCACCCTCTTGTCGGGGACGGGGACGACGCCCACGTTGGGCTCGATGGTGCAGAAAGGATAGTTTTGACATTCCGCGCCGGCGGATGTGATGGCGTTGAAAAGCGTGGATTTACCGACGTTGGGCAGTCCTACGATACCGAGTTTCATTCTGACACTTCCTTTGGCATATAAGCCGATAAGATTTCATAAAATGTAAGGTTATTATACAGTCTTCGCGCGCGGAAAGCAATATAAATCGACTAAAAACTCGGAAGGAGGGGGGATATGACCTATCTGAAAGCGATCTTTCTCGGACTTGTGCAAGGTTTGACGGAATTCTTGCCCGTATCGAGCAGCGGGCATCTTCTTTTGCTGGAAAAGCTCTCTTTCGCCCCTCCCTCCCTCTTTTTGAATCTCGCTTTGCATGTCGCCACCCTTGTCGCCGTCCTTATCGTGATGCGACGGGAGATATGGGATATCCTTCGTCATCCCCTTTCGAGCGACCTGAAATATATCTGTCTCGCCTCTCTCCCGACCATCGCCGTCGCCTTGCTTTTCTCCTTCTTCCTGCCCGAGCTTCTCGCGGGCGCGATGCTGCCTTTCGGCTTTCTTCTGACGTCTGCGCTTCTTTTCCTCACGGAAAGCTTCTCCAAAGGGCGGGGAAGGGAGATAGACGTGAGAAATTCTCTTATCACGGGGGTGATGCAGGGGATCGCCGTATTGCCGGGCGTCTCGCGGAGCGGCGCGACGATTTCCGCCCTTCGCCTCACGGGGGTGGAGGGGGAAAAGGCGGCGGCTTTTTCCTTTCTTTTGTCTCTGCCCGTCATCGCGGGCGGTTTCCTTTCGGAGGGGGTGAAAAGCGGGTTTTCGGTGGAGGGCGCGGAGTTTTCCGTCGTGGCGGCGGCGGTTCTCGCCGCCTTCGTCAGCGGGCTTTTCGCTGCGCGGTTTATGCTGAAAAGAGCGAGGAAGGGGCTCTTGCCTTTCGCGGTCTATACGTTGCTTATCGGCATAGCGAGTTTTTTCCTCCTTTGATCCGCCAAAGGCGGGTCAGGCGCAAAGCGCATGGAGAGTTCAGACGCGAAGAAGAGAAAAGAATTTTTCGGGAATATCCGTCTCTTTCAGCCCGCAGGTCAGCGTGACGCGGCATTTTCCGTTATAAGAGAGCATCGCGAGATTTAGCGGCGCGTTGCGGTTATTATTCAGGAAGAAACGGACGGATTTGACGTGCGTCGCGATTTGCGGGGAAAGGGGAAAGCTTCCGACGTTGGAGAGGATCGCCGTTTGACGCACTTTGTTCAAGAGTTTATGCGTGAGCTTGAAGACGGGATATTTGATAAAAAGCGGCGTGTATCGAACGAGTGGCAGGGTGAGACCCGTGACGACGTCGTCGAGATCCTCCCGCATCCGCTCTTCCGTGATCTTTTCGCGAAACTGCGCGCATACGCTCGCAAGAACGGAGGAAAAGGAGAAATCAGTCCTTCCTTTTTCGAGATCGATCCGCTCGAAGCAGACGAAATTTCGCAGTGTCTTCGTGGGAAAAAAGCGGCGGAGATCGATGGGGATGAAGAGGGATATGGATTTTTCGAGGGGATTTTTCGCCTCCGAGAGGATCGCGGTGAGATATGCCGCCGCGACGTATTCCGTCAGCGTGGCGCCTTGTTCTTTCGCCTTGTTTTTTAAGATTTCGAGGTCGATCTCCTCGGAGAGGAGACGCGGACGAAGAGTGAAATTCTTTTTGTCTTTCAAAAGTCCGAAGACGCTTTTTCCGTTATAGCGTTTCAGGGAGAGCTCGCGGAGCGGACGCTTCTTCCCGCAATCGAGAAAGGCGTCCGTCGGCGTAAGATCGCGCGGCGGGAGGTCGAAAGGGAGGTTTTCCCGCTTTCCGATGTATCGCGTCAAAAGATCGGAGAAAAAGAGCGCGCCGATATTCCCGTCTGTCAAAGCGTGGAAGACCTCGAAAACGATCTCGGCGCCTTGATAGGCGAGGCGAAAAGGATAGCCGTTCGTCTCCTCTTTGCGGAGAGGGGAAAGGGGCGGCAAGGTATCCTCTTTCACGAGGAGCGGCGCGTCATTCTCTCTGAGCTTATGCGCAAAAAAGCCCGCTACGATCTCGCTCTTGAAGGAAGGATAATTTCGGAGCGTCTCTTCGAGACTTTCTTTCAAAAGCAGGGGGTCCGTCGCTTTGTCGAGGGTGGCTTCAAAACGAAAAAGACTCTCCGTCTTTCGCGTTCTCATCATGGGATACGCGATCGCAGAGAGATCCAAAGGATAGGTTTTTTTCTTCATGATCAAGCGGCTTCTGCCACGGGAAGGGTGACATTGATGAGCTTCAATAAAGGATTCGCTTGCATAAAAGGCTGCGCGATGACGCCGTTCAAAAGGAAAGCATCCGCTTTGTTCGCCCAATTCGATCCGTCGTCGAAGCGCGCGATGATGACGCCCGCGCCCCAAAGGATCGCCAGGAAGATGACGAGGGTCACGACGGCGCCGATCGCACGGTCGATCTTGCTGAAAGCGGCGTGTTTTTTGTCGTCGAGGAAGATAAAGATCTTCTTGCGGACGATATTACGCACGATGACAAGCGCAATGACGAGGATCACCCAAAGGACGATCTCACAACAATAACGCGTGAGATTATAAGCGATGGAAGTCCTCAGCGTCGTGCCGGGAATCGCAGCTTTTTCCACGAAGGAAGCGAGATATTGTCCCACGACGGGGATATTCTCGGAAATGGCGGCTTTCAAGGTGACTTCGCAAGACTCGCCGACATAAAGCACTTCGTCCTCGCCGAGCACGATCTCCGTGTCAAGCAGCGTGGCGAAATCTCCCGACGTCGGAAGGGCGTTCGCAATGGGGGACATAATGGTCTGCGCCGCGCTCGTATAGACCACGCCTTCGTCCGTATTCTTCTGCAAGACGAGGGGGCAGACCGCCGCGGAGATGAAAGAAGCGCCCACCATGATGACGAGCAACATAAAAAGCCCGAAGAAGATCTTCGCGCCGCCTTTGATGAGTCCTATGAGGGCGAAGAGCACGGCTCCGCCGACGATAATGAAATCCATCACACCCATAACTCTATTATATACGCGCTGTAAGAGATTTGCAACACTTTACGAAAAATCCCCCGAAAGGATTTTCGATAGGCGGCTTTTTCCTCCCCGTTTAAGCGCTTTTCGGCGTATCGATTCCCGCCTCGCCGTCTATAATTGCGATATGGAAAAGATGGGCACGGTGGTGGTTTGTATCGGCAGCGATAAGGTCTCGGGGGATATGCTGGGGCCGCTTGTGGGGAGCAGTTTAAGGGAGGAATATCATCTCTGCTGTCCCGTGTACGGCGCGGTGGGCGAGAGCGTGAACGGGCTGAATCTCGGCGCGTATCTCGCGATGCTCGGGGAGAAGCACGCCGCGGATTCCGTCATCGCGGTGGACGCCGCGCTCGGGAAAAA
>CAMOUZ010000081.1 GCA_946626795.1 uncultured Clostridia bacterium | reverse complement strand
GCCGCCGACATTCTCGCCGATCAAGCATCCGTAGCTCTTGGTACCGAGATATTCCCTATACTCGATCGAGACGAAGGCGGAAATGATATTTCCGTTATTTACACCCGCCACGGCGCCCACGGAAGCATTTGCGTCAAGATTTTTCACGACGCTGTACGCATAGATGCTGACCCCCGTGATCGTGCCGTTATTGATATTCGTCAAAACGCCCGTGCCCGCGCCCGTTCCATAGAGACGCGTACCCGCCTGCGCGACGAGGGACAGATTCGAGATGGCGGAATAATGATGAGCGTCGGCGCCGTCTCCGAGAACGCCGACAAAAGCGTGTATCTCCTCGTTTTTCCCCGTCATCGTGACGGTATGTCCGTTTCCGTTGATGCTTCCGCGGAAGGGGTGATCTTCATCCTTTCCGAGGATCGCCGCCGTCGTGTAAGGAAGCTCGAAATTGCCCGAGATATAATACTGTACATACGCGCGATATTGCTCGTTTCCGTCTGCGTTGATCCGCGCCGCCAACGCAGCGTAATCTTCGGCGGAAGAGATCCTCGCATTGGCGAAGACCGCGTAATACACCTTGCTTTTCTCCGTAAGGTCGATGGGGGCGAACTTATACACCGTATTCCCCTCCGCGACGGGGACGATCTCCCCGCTCTCGAAATCCGCCACGTAATTATAGAACTCCGCGCCATCCTCCTTTTTCTCCGCGAAGAAGGATATCTGACCGCCGACTTCGCTCTCATTACCGTCCACCGTGACGTTTATATTTCCGTCGCCGTACATAATGAGCATATTCGCCTTATTGGCTTTCTCGCCGCTGAGAAGGACGATCTTGCCCATGACGGAAGGCTCTTTCTCCTCCCCTCTATACAGTTCGACGGGGGCGCCGAGCGTCGCGCTCGTATAAAGTCCCCAAAGCGAGTCTACGTTTTGAGAAGCGTTCTTTCCGACGATGAAACCGCGATATTGTACGCTTTCGTCCTCGTCATTTGCGTCCAACGGCGTGGGATGACTGCCCGCCTGACCGCAGATGGCGATAGGCGTCTTGCCTTCCACCACCAAGCTATACGCCGCGCCGCCCGCTTCATTGAGACCGATCGCGCCGCCCGCATAATAATCCGTCGCGGAGGCAAGAATATGCGGACTTGTTTTCGACGTAAACCGCACGATGATATTCTTCGTAACGGCGGCGGTACGATTGAGCGCCACCGCGCCGCCCACGTACGCCGCATTCGATCCGTCGTCCGAAGCGATCAATGCCTTCGTGGAAACGCCGACGACGGCATACTCGACCTCACAATTCTTGACCGTGCCGTAATTCACGCCCACGACGCCGCCCACGATGGGCGCTTGCACGTCCGCTTTGACGCGCACGATCACCTTGCCGTTCGAGCTGTCTTGACCGATCGTGCCGTAATTATACGCCGCGACGACGCCTAAGACTGCGTCCGCGGAAATCCCGCTCGTGACCTCGATCACGAGATTTTTCACCGTGCCGACATTTCCGATACATCCGAAGACGCCGCCGAGCGCCGAAGGCTTGATCCCCGTCACGGTGAGTGTAAGACCATTGCCGGACAAGGTTCCGAGGAAGCGATGCTCTTCCGTACCGATGGAAGTAAAGGACTCGTCGATCGTGATCGAACTCGCAAGCGTAAAGACCACGCCCTCATAGCCTCTGCCTTCGTTTGTCGTCTCCGCAATGGCTTTCAGATCGCTCAATTCCAAAACTTGTTTCTTGATCATCCTCGCATAGTAGACCGCGCTCGAAATCGTCTTGCTCTGCGGCGTAAAGGAGGAGCCGCTCAGCCCTTCTTCCGAGGTGATGACGGTCTTCTTTTTCACACTGCCGTCTTCATCGAATTCCACGTTGGAATACCAGCCCGCGAAGGTCATACCCTCGATGGCTTCCAAGCCGAAGGTGATCGGGTACTCGTTTTCGAGATCCACGGCGCCGAAGGAGATGCCGTCCGAGACGTAAATCACATTGATGCCGCCGACGGGATCGCTGACGCCATGCGCGATGGGCTGTCTCTCGTTATCGCCCTTCTTCTTTTCCTCCGCGCTCATCACAGCCCAAGTATTGAGGAACCTCGGAATGCCGCCGCCCGTCGTATCGACCGAGCCGATCATTCCGCCGATCTTCGCGCTGTCCATCGCGCATTGGATGACTTCACTGTTATAAAGACTCTTATCGCCGGAGGACGCGACGCAATTCTCGAAATCCGCCGCGCCGTTCTTGTATTCGCCGATGAGGATGCCCACGATCTCATTGCATTCCGCAGGCACGTCGTCTTTGATCATAGGCGTTTTAACCTCCGCATACGACTTCACGCCGAAGACGTACGTCTTTTTATCGACGTTATCATAAGCGATCATCGTATAACCCGCATCTTCACAAGCTTTTTCCGAAGAGAAAGTCCTCGCCGATTCGTATTGATAATACTTCACGCTGTGATAAGTCACCGCCGTGTCCACCTCGATGGAACCGACGATATACACGCTGAGCCCATCGTAAGAGGAGACAAAGGAAGCATGCTCGTTCTCGCCGAACATACCGCCCACTTTTGCGTCTCCCGAGACTTTCACGGCGATTTTTCCGCGAATGGTCACATTCGTCTTCGAGACTTCGCCGCAGTTATACCCGCAAAGTCCGCCGAAGAAGACATTTTGCGCGTGGCAAGTGACCGTGCCGGACTGCGCGATTTCAAGATCGACCCCCGTGATCGTGCCGTAATTCTTGCCCGCGAGCACGCCGACATAAAGATTCTCCACCATGATTTTGCATTCATAGGGGATGACTTCGACATAGCCCGGGTTCTTGGGTCTCTGCCAATTCTCGTTTTCATCCTGCGAATAGCCGTCGCCCGTGAAGAAATACACGTATGCCGTATCTTCGGCGAAAGTGGTGGGCAAAGAATAAGTGCCTTTCGCCTTCGTGCGAGACGCCACGGTATTCGTCGTCTCGTCCTCGGGCGTTTCTTTGAGGTTATGCGCCTGCGTCTTTCCGTTCTCCGTCGCCTCATAGGTCAAGCCGCTCGTTTCTTTGATCATGCCGCCGAATGCGATTTTAAGATCTTCGATGCGCGCGCCCGCCTTCACCGTGCCGAAAAGACCCGTTACATAGCTTGCGTAATGCTTTTCATCGTCGCTGTCGTAAGGCTTCTCGTAATCGTGGGAAATCTGCGAGCCGGATTTAAAGGAGATGGTATGCCCCTTCCCGGAGAATTTTCCATAGTAATCCTCGATAACGGGCGTACCGTCGCTGACGGTGATATCCTTCGTAAGCTCCGCCGACAACCATTTCAAGGTGATTTCATTCGATCCGGTGAAATGGATCTTACCGTCAGTCATATCACCCGTGAAAAGATTTTTCCAGACGTCTTTCTTGATGAGGTTTGCGTCATAAGCAAACTGCGTGAGCTCACCCGAAGACCCGATCGCATCGTCGATAAAGAAGAGATACAGCACGTTATACGTCGCCGCCGCGCTCGCGGTGAAGGTGCGGGTTCTCGACGTATTGAAGTCCGCCTTGGAGGTCGCCCCAGCGGGGTCGTTCGTCCATCCGTAGAAGGGAGACTTCCCTTCCCTGACTTCCATCAAGATATCGCCCTGCGCATTCGCTTCCGCGACGACTTTGCCATCGCCGTAGATATTGAGCTGATTAAACTGTGAATAAAGGCTGGGGCTATTCTCCATCATTTTGCCCGTGTCACACTCCGCGAGCTTACGCGCGAACCAATTGTTCGTGCCGACATTCATATTGGATCCGCAAAGGAGCCCCGCCTTGGCGTCATTCAAAAGATCGTCTGCGGCGATCCCTTCGATCATATCGTTATACGCGTCGTTGATGAGGATAACGTTATTACAAATATTATTCCCGTTCATCCCCGTTTCGTCCCAGCTGCGACCGATCCATTCGCCGCCGTACGTGGCGATCTTGTGATTCCCGTTAGCATCCTTTTCCGTTCTGGGACCCAGCAAGTTCACCCAAGCACCGACGCTCGTAATGTCATCCATATCCGCCATGAAGAGCGCGCTCAGAATACACTTCATACTGAAATAATTATTCTTGATGGTGCCGCCGAAGCCGGAATCCAAAAGTCCGATGAAGCCGCCCGCGATGGAGCCTTTATTGCTCGAACCGCCATTTCCCGTCGAAGAAGCGGATCCAGCCACGTTGAAGGTGTTATTCAGAATGGTGCCGCCTTTCGCCGCGCCGATGACGCCCGCCGCAGGGTGGACGTGTTCTTTATCGTTATACTCAGCAGTATAACCCCAAACCTTGGTGTAATCATACACGCTGATCACCGCCGTGGTCTTGATATCGCTATGCTCGAAACTGCCGCTGCCTTCCATGTAGCCGGACACGCCGCCCGCATGCTGGATGCAATGCTTTGATTCCGTCACGCTCTGCGCTTCCAAGGAGGAGATGATGGTGGAATTTATCACTTTACCTTTATGTAAGCCGATGACACCGCCGAGATTGATCGTGGAGCTCGAATCGCTCGCTCTTGCGACGAGCGCGCCCGCCACCTCGATGCGCGGACAATTCTCGATGGAGCCGCTCCCTGCAAGCTGTGCAAAGAGACCGCCGCAATTTAACGTGCCGGAGGTATTGATCGCGAAAGCGCCGTCGAAATAATAATGAAGATTTTGGATCTTTCCTTCGCAGACATTCGCAAGTCCGCCGACGGAAGCAATGGCGAGCCCGTTTGCCGAAGCCTCATTCGCGGTGATGATGACATAATGTCCGTCGCCGTCGATGACGGTGCCCGCGCCGATGCTCCTCGACTGCGCGTACCAATTCGTCGCCGTGATCTTGAAATCCTCGCCGAGCTTATACGTCGCATTCTGTGCGCCCGACATAAAGACGGCGCAGAATTCCGCCGCGGTGTCCACCGTGCCGTTCGGCGTCACTCCGCCGGAATTCAGATAGGAAGTCACGGCGCTGTCATCCACCGTGATCGCCTTATCCCCGATCGCCGTATAATTCGGGGCGTCCTCCGCCGCCGCATCCGCTGTCGAAAGCATAGCGAGCGAGCATAGCCAGATGCCCACCAAGAAGACCAACGCCATAAGCAGCACTGTTCCAGATGTTATCCATGTCCTTCTTCCGGTTTTCGTCATCATAATCATTACCTCAGTTTCCTTATCTCTATCGCGCATATGCGCTCGTCCTTGTCTTTTCACTCGTTTCCTCTCTTCTCGTCCGATTTCATCATGCAAACGAGGCATATACTTTCAAAATGAGCTTATGGCTCACTTCGTCAAACTTTACGAAGTCGGTCATCTCAAAGGCTTTCGAGACGTCGAACTTCGTGCCGTCCTCATACTTCCAGCCGACGAATCCTTCCATTTCGGAAGTGTCGGGAAGGGTCATGAGATACATTCCTTCGCCGATATCCGTATCCGCGTTCAGATCCGTCGTTCCGTTAAAGAACTTGATCGTGACTGTCTCAACGAGGCGGAAGTCGGCTGTCTTCTCGCCCGTATAATTCTTTCCGACGACCGACACCACGACGCGGTAATCGCCCACAGTCGAGGGCAAGCCGAGAAGCGGCTC
>CAMOUZ010000080.1 GCA_946626795.1 uncultured Clostridia bacterium | reverse complement strand
GTCGGAGGAGGTCGAGGTCACGTTCTGCGGCGCGCCTCCGTTCGTCTTTACGGTGATGACGTTCGCCTCATCGTTCGCGATGTATAAGCAGTTATTCGCCGCGATGCCGTCGTCTTTCGCCGTGACGGTTACGGAGGTCTTTTCGATGTAGATATATCCCGCGGTCTTGTCCGCGGCGGCTTCTTCCGCTTCCTCCGCCGTTTCGGGCTCCACGTCGGTCTTGATGCCGTCATTGCCCGCCGTAACGGTGATATTCGCCTCGTGCAGGGAGATCAGATTCCCCGCCTTGATGCCGTTCTTGACGGCGGTCACTTCGAGGGTCGTGCCGATGACGGTCAGAGCGTTTTTCACGCTGATCCCGTTCGCGTCTTCTCCCACGGAAATCACTTTGAGAGTCCCTTGACCGTTGATGGTGAGAGAGCATTTCTTCGCTTTGAGCGCCGCGTTGTCCGCGTCGTCGTCTTCCGTGTCTTTATCGCCGATGCTGTCCGATATCTCGTTCACCGTGCCTTCCGCGACGGTGAGGATTCTTTCGTCCGACGCCTCTTTGAAGACGATCGCCGCTATGTTCTGCGTGTCCGTCGTATGAATGGTGGCTCCCGCGAGGACGATGCGCACCGTGCCTTCCACGTTCTTTGCCACGGATACCGCGCCGTTCAGCGTGCCGCTGAGGACGTATGTGCCCGCTGCGTTGATGGTCAGGACGTTTTTCTTAAAGGCGGTGCCCGCCGGCGCATTGTCCGCCGTCAGGGAGGAGAGGTCGATCTCCACAGCGCCCTCCGTCGATACCGTCGTCTGCGCTTCGGTCAGAGTGATCGCCGATTCTTCGACGTAATCTGTCGCGCTCTCCGTGCTGAGCGTGAGCGTAACGGGGGTGCCCGTCGCTTCGCCCGAGGATGCGTTCTCCGTCGTATTCGTCGTCCCGTCGCCGCTTTCCGTCGTCGTGACGCTTGTCGAGCTGTCGTTTTGCAGTCCGCTTGTCACCGTGCCGCATGCGGCGAGGGCGAGAGCAAGGATGAGTATGATCGCAATGAGAATGATACTTTTTTGTTTCATTAGTCCTGCCTCCTTTTGCTTTCTTCACCCACAGTATGCGGCGGAAAACTTAAACGGGACTTAAATCGCAAAACTTTTTCAAAAAATTTTTATTTTTTATTTTCGACGGAAAATTCCGCATCTTTTTCTCGCGGACAGAGAAAAACGCTCGTCGCGTGCATATATTTTCGATGAAGGTGCGGCGGCACGCGCGGAAAAAACTTTGAAAACAGCTTGAAATAATCTCTGCGTACGTGCTACAATGAGTGCGTATTGTCGGGCGTATGCCTGCGTATAAGTGATTTTATTATGGGGAAAAGAATATGAAAAAATTCTGGATCATCCTGCCTATCGTGATCGTGGTGGTCGCCGCCACCATGCTCGGGCTCTATGCCGCGGGCGTCTTCAAGAAGAGCGGAGAGGAGGATACTCCCACCGCGCTGGCGAAGGAAGTGACGGCTTCGGCTGCGGAGTCCGGCGTCTTCCGCGAGCTCTCGGAGAATACGTATTTCGATATCAAAGCGTCGGTCAAGCCGAATGACGGCAATTTTGACAATTACGTCCGCGTCACGGATAACAAAGGCGATAAAGTCCCGCTCGTCGTGGACAATAACGTCAAGCTCGAAAACGGCGTGTACCGCGTGAAGGCGGCGTACGGCTTCAAGAAGAGAGCCACGTATCGCATCCGCGTTTACGACGCGGCTTTCGTCGCCGATGAGTACAAGGATCTCAAAACTTTCCTCTTCACCATCAAAGGCGATCCCCAAGCGGAGCCCATCGTGGAGACGCAGGAAGGCATCGTGGAGACGAATATCGCCGGCACGGACGTGGAGACGGTCACCGTCGCGGGCGATACGGAGTATATCGTCACGCTTGCCTCCGCCGCGGAGCATCGTTTCGCCGCAGGCACGGTCATGCTTGCGAAGAAGCCCGGCGCGGAGCTCTTCGACGAGGAGCTCTCCCTCCTTTATGCGGGCGAGATCGCGAATTATGCGTATAACGGCATGGCGGCGTATTACGTCCTCGAAGAGTCCAAAGTGGAAGCGGAGAGAGAGGTCGTCCGTTGCCGCCTCGCGAATGTGGACGAAGTCCTGAAAAAGGCGGATATTTATCAAAACCTTACCATCGACGAGAATAATTTCTCCTTCGACGAGGATGCCCTGCGCAAAGCGCTCGAAAACAGCGAGTTCGCGGAGAACCTGCTCGTTGCGGCGGAAGAGACCTTCGAGCTCTTCGAGAAGGATTTCGATTACGTCGTGAATGACGGCAAGAGCAAGGGTCCCCGCCAGGTCGTGAATTTCAAAGTCGGTCTCGACGGTAATAAAATCATTCTCAACATCAAATATATCATCACCGTGGCGAAGGGCGTGGATATCATCGTCGGCATCGACAATACCGTCACGCTCACCCCGTCCGTGAATTTTGATTACGACATCTCCCTCGGCGATCTCGACATGGATCTCGACCTCGCTTTGAATATCGACACCGAGACCCGTTGCTATGTCGATATGGAGACCAAGGGCGGCACCATTAAGTGCCAGACCGTGGACGAATTCAAAGAGAAGTTCGTCGAGCTCTTGCAAGGCAAGACGAATGAGAAAGCCATCGTCGGCGCCGAGCTCCCCATTTACAGCTATAAGTACCCCATTTATTGCTTTGTCCTCGGCATCGAGTTCGGCTTGGATCTGAATTTCGGCATCACGGGCGACATCAATTTCGAGTACGTCTATAATACGAATATCGTCGCCGGCGTCACCTATATCGACGGTGAGTTCTCCTCTTATAAGTCCATGGAGACTTCCCAGACCGCGAAGGATCTCGTCCTCCTCGGCAAGGTCACGGCGGAAGCGGGCGTCTATGTGAAGCTCACCGCCAGCCTGCTCGAAGTGGCGGGCATCGGCTTCAAGGTGAAAGTCGGCGCCTATGCGGAGATCGGCGGACAGCTCCGTCTCGACATGGAAGCGGCGCTGAATAAGGAGCTCCACATCATCAAAGGTTATTACGTCACCGGCGGCTTGTATCTCGGCGCGGATTTCCAAGTGAAAGCGGGCATCGAGCTCCCCGTCGTCGGCTATAAGGGATGGGAGAAGACGTGGGAGCTTGCGAAGCTCAAATATCCGCTCTTCGAGTATGGCTCCAAGTACCTCGTCAAGGAGATCCTCATCGCGGGCAGCACCATCCAGATCCCCGGCAAGAGCGTGGAGTTCAGCGAGGTGAAAGTGAATGCGTTCGACCTTTATAAGGTCGACGACGCGAACGCCGTTAATGTCCCGCTGGATAGCTTCTACGTAAACTATGTCGGCGACGCGGCGGATTACATCACCCTGAAAGACGGCTACGTCTATGTCAATCCCACGGTCGGCATGGAGTTTTATGCCGCTGTCGAGCTCGTCAGTAAGACGGACGAGACGGTGAAAGCGACGGTCACTTTCCATAAGACCGCCGTCATGCCCACCTGCGAAGAGACCTTCGCCTCCTTCGATAAGAAGGAAGGGACGGGCGACGTCGTCTTCGACGTGAAGCTGAATGAGTCCACCTTCATCGGCGTCTCCTCTTCTGCGGGCGGCGATGTGAAATACGCCGTGGATGAGAAGACCGGCAAGCTCACCCTCTATGGAACGTATCTTGCCAAGCTCCCGCTCGGCGAGCATGTCTTCACGTATAAGTCCAATAAGGGCGTCCTCTATCTCACGGTGAATGTCATCGACTCCACCCCCATCGAGCGCGCGGCAGGCACGCCCGCGAAAAAGACGTATTCCAAGAGAGCCGCGGCTTCCGTGCCCTTCGCTCTCAGCCTGAACGGGAATAAGATCACGTCTGTCACGGGCTTGACCGAGTCCGAGTATTCCGTCTCGAATGCCGGCACCCTCACCATCTATTCTCCCGCCTTTGCGGCGAAGGAAGCAGGGGAATACGACTTCGTCGTAAATGCGGCGAACGGCACCTCGCTCACCCTCACCGTAGATGTGGTGGACGATAGGCGTCCGGACCTTTATTGCTTCTCCTTCGGCTTCGGCAAGAATAGCTCCGTGAGCCATGACGTCATCGTCACTTTCGAGAAATACGCGTATAGCGTCGAGGGTGTGACGGGTGACATCACGCGCGCCGACTATGTCGTGGAAGGAAATAGCGTCCGCATTTCGAGCGCTTACCTTGCGAAGCGCGCTCAGGGAACGTATTCTTATGACCTCGCCTTCCGCGGCGCGGACGGCGTCGTCACCAAGACCTTTACGATCGACGTTTGGGAGAATGTCAGCCTCGTGGCGGGCAATGCGTACGCCGTTTATGACAAGAACGCTCCCGCAAACGTGGAGTACGTCGTGTATTCCTCCACGGGCAGCGTGGCGATCGCGGGCGTGCCCTCCGCGAAATACACCCTCTCGGGCAATGTCCTCACCATCCGTAAGGAGGTCTTCGAGGATCTCGATCTCGGCAAGCATACTTACACGGCTTCCGCAAGCGGCTCCTCCGTGGAGCTCACGCTCGAAGTCATCGACACCACCGTGCCGGATCTCTCCTTGGCGGACGGCGGCAAGCTCGTGCTCTCCTATGATAAGTCCGCGGGCGTGGCTCCTTCCTTCGATCTCGCGCTCGGCACCGCCTCCTTTGACAAGGTGGAAGGAAATGGCGTCGTGTATGACGTTACCAAGAAAGCGGGCAAGACGGTCGTCACCTTCGACAAGAATTATCTCGATTCTCTCGCCTATGGCGAGTATGAGTACAGCGTGCTCACGAGCGTGAACCGCATGACCATCCTCGTGAAGATCACGGATACCCGCGCGCCCTATGCCAAGACGGACACCGTCATCGCGTATACCAAGGGCGGGAATGCGGACGCCACGGTCTCCTTCGAGAACTTCGGCTATGACGTCGTCTCCCTCTCCGTGACGGGCAGCGACGCGCCCGCGCTCGGCGAATATATCTTCGATAAGGATACGGGCGTCTTCACGCTTACGAAGGATTATCTCGAAACATTGACGGAGAATGATTATACGACGATCGTTTTGACGTTTAATGACGAGACCTCGACGGTGCAGCGGATTACGCTCGCCGTCTCCTCCAAATAAGCGACAGCGTATAGCGGCGCGGATACTTCGCTAACTATTTCAAAAACGGGCAGTTACGTACATTCAGTACGCGCCTGCCCGTTTTTTCAAAGAGCGCTTGTCTGCGCACCACTCTCCGCCGCCGGCACCCCAAAAATCGCGCGATTTTCGGGGATCCCCAACGGAGGCGCCCGAGCTCGCTTAATTTGAGCGCCGCCTTGGCGGAGCGAATTATCATACGCCGAAGGCGTTATCATACGAGCGGAAAGCGAGTTATCATATCGCATAGCGATTATCATACGACCGAAGGGGGTCAATAGGACGGCGTATAGCGGCGCAAAGGGGGATGAATTGCAGCCTTGCAGGCTGCGTGAATAGACCTTCGGTCATGAATTGCGCCTTTGGCGCGTGAATTGCACGCAAAGCGTGCATTATGGATAGATTTATATAAATAGCATCATCCGCAATGACAGCGGAGCTGTCTATTCACGGAGCGACTTGTCGCGAGATTTCATGATCGCGCAAGCGATC
>CAMOUZ010000079.1 GCA_946626795.1 uncultured Clostridia bacterium | reverse complement strand
CAGTCCATCGCCCATTTTGCCGCGTTGACCACGGACGAAGAGGAAGTGATCTTTACCTTCCGTTTCGATTTGGACGCGGATATCGCGCTTGCCGAAGGCTTCCGTCCCTTGACGAATTTCAAGGGCGAGCTCGACGGCGGCCATACCGTCACTTTTACGGGCGGCACGTATGATGAAGCCGTGTTCTCCGCAGGGGAAGGAGGCAAGTTCTCGCGCATCGTTCTCGCCTTCACGAAGGATTGCAGCGTGGCGGATGACAAGGATATGATCGCAGGCGACGCGGAGCATTCCGCCGTCATCGTCTATCAAGGCGAGAAGACAGGTCGCCACGTCGAGACGACGGCGCTCGATCTCAATGTCTATAAGCAGGGGAGCGTCCTCGCTTCCTTCTCGGATGAGGAACTGACTTTCAAGGCGTCTGACAGCGGCGAATACGCGCTGTATAGCTGGGAGACAGTCGTGGGCGAGGTGAAGACCCGTGTGAACGACGAAGGAAACTTCGCAAAGCAGACTTACGTCGTGACGGACGAGAAGAGCCTCGTCGCCACCTTCGACTTGCGTTACAGCTTCTCCCTTGTCTTTGCGGATAAGGCGGGATTTAACACTATCACGGAGAGCGTGCTTTCCGAGAATGCGAATGACCTCCCGACCTTCGAGCTCGTCGACACCACGACGAACGGCACCCTCCGCATCCCCTTCGAGGACGGGACGGCGCTCTGCTTCCAAAAAGACTTTACCTCCTATATGGCGATCAAGGTGTCCGATATCGGAAGAGGCTTTATGCTTTGGAATCTCAGTGCGGCTGAGGTCGCGTCCACGTCGAGCGCTTTGCTTTATAATGTATCCGCGCCCACCCCGGGCTATGAGATCGAGGTGACGGCGGTCGTCACTTATATCAAGATGGCATGGCATACCGAAGAGTATGCGGCAGAGAGTATATCCATAGCGAAGACGGACGTAATAAGCGACATCGAGTCCGCGATCGCGGGCGACGACTCATATCATAGTTTCTACGCCTATGAGAACCTCGGCGATACTCCGCCTTGCGTCTCCACCAAGCCGTATCACGTGGGCAATTACCGCATCCACTTCGTCGTGGAGAAGGGTGGAAAGGTGGTCTGTGACGCGTATTCCGGACTGACGATCACGCCCGTTACCCTCAGTTTCGTCAGTATCTCCATTGCGGAGAAAGTCTATGACGGAAAGACGACGGCGTATCTTACGGACGGTACGGGGGTCGTTCTCTCGGGCTACGTCGGAAACGACGCAGACTATATCGAGACGACGGGTCTCACCTTCGCTTTCTTCGACGCGAATGTCGGTGTGGATAAGCCCGTGCGCGTCGGCGGAACGGGATCCCTTGCTTGCAAGGCGGGCGTGTCCGGTCTCAAAGAGCAATACACTTATCTCGATTACACCTTCGACAGCAGCGCGATCAAGGGCGTGAAAGCGACGATCACGAAGCGTCCGCTCCGTCTCGAAATCGGATCGAAGAGGGTGGATTATCTCTCGCAGTTCGGCGTGGCGGTGAATCCCTTCCTGCCTTCCAATGCGGACCTCGCGGCGGCGGGACTTGTGGAAGAAGATTTCGAGCTTTATAACGAAGTGGTCGGAAATCTCCTTACGAGAGAGGATGCGGACGTCTATAAAGTGGGCAATTATCGCATCATCGTCTCGCAGAGAGCCGCTTTTGATCGTCTCTCGAATTACCTCATCACCCTTGCGGGCGAAGGAAACAGCGACCCGTATTATATCGTCGAGCCTTCCGAGATCAAGGTCACCTTCAATGCGCTCACCGTCGCGTACGGCGATACGCCGCGCATCAACGGTTATGCCGTGGAGTACAAGGGCGAGGCGGTGGATCTCACGGCGCTCAACGTTTTGGATCAGAACGGAAATGTCGTCGCCACGATCTCCGACAGCCTCTATTTCGAGAAGGTCGTCTTCGGCGGCGGCGCGTCGCTCATCCCCTCCGAGACGAAGTACGGCGTACGTTGCCTCTTCTCTAAGGAGAAGAATAAGAATTACAAATTGGCTTCCGAAGGCGAGGATAAAGACGAATACGAAGCCTCTGCGGGCGATATGCTCCGCGTCATCGAGCAGGCGGGCGTCCTTACCGTTACGAAGAGAAAGATCGTTTTGACGGCAGACGACGCAAAGAACAGCAAAGTCTTCGGCAGAAAGAAGGAGAAATCGGATATCACGCGCGCCGCCGGTTCTGCGACGCTCGCGAGCACGTCGCATAAGATCGTCGCGTCGAGAGAAGCGGGCGAGACTGTTGGCAGATACGCTTTGATCTATGATATCTTGGATTACAGCGATCCCGCCGCGCCCGTCTCCGTCCTGGACTATTACGACGTTTCGTGGGACAGAGAGCATCTTTTCGAGATCAAACGCGTGAAGGTGCGTCTCACGCTTGCGCAGACCATTCTCATTTACGGAGAAGCCGTGGGCGATAAGCTGAAATACACCGTTATCATCGACGACGGCAGTATCTCGGTGAAAGATCTTTACGCCGCTTTGCATAACGGCGCGGAGAAAGCGGACGCCACCTTGGCGGATATCGGCATCGTCATCAGCTATAACGGCGACGCCATCTTGAATGTCGGCGAAAACCAGCTTGCGGATCTTACCATCAATACCGACGCGGCGAAAGCCTATCTCGAAGGGGAGAAGGTGGACGTCATCGGCGATATGAATTGTATCGTCGTGCAGCCGAAGTACATCACCATCACGATCGCGGCGGGGGACGAGGAGGAAGACGCGGGTCTCTCCAAGCGTTATGACGGCACGGGCGTCCTTTCGGATGTGCCCGGATTCAGCGTGGAAGGACTCTTAGAGAAAGACAGAACCCTCCTGAATATCTATATGACGCAATATGTCATCGACCGCGGTGGCGTGAAGGTCGGCGCATACGACGTGGACGGAAACAGCATTACGGATCTCGATCACGCGCATGTGAATATCGGCACGTATAAAGTGGGCGGTTCCTTCACCCTCTCGAATAAGAACGGGGCGGACGTCGCGAAGAACTACGCCATCCGCGTCGTGCAGGGCACGCTCGTCGTGACGAGAGCGGACGCCAGAGTAACGGCGGTGGTCGGATACTTCAATGAGGACGGCTCCTTCACGCAGGCGAAACTCGTGCGCGAGATCGGCGGAAATGAGTCCTCGAAGGACGACACCATCTTCTATGGCGATACGAGAGCGGTGCTATGCTTCACCTTGACGAAAGGCAAGCTCAGTGACCTTTTGGGCGGCTTGACGAACGTGACGGTCCCGAATGAATCCACCGCGACGGCGAAGGAGATTTCGGACTATATCGAGAATTGCCTCAATATCTCCTATAATAAGCTCTCCAAGATCCCGTATGAACAGGGCAAGGTCAGTTACGACAGCAATTCGAAGGCGGTGACAGCTCTCGCGCTCGCTTCGGCGAACAGCAATTATATCGTCGCCTTTACCTCGTCGATCCACGTCGCACGCGTGAATATCAAAGTCACGTTGCTCCCGACGACGAAGACCATCGGCGACAGCGATCCGACGATCAATTATGAGCTCACGGCGTTCGATCCCGAGACAGGCGAAGAGATCTCGGATTACTTCGACTATGCTCGCGACGCCTATACGATCACCATCGTGGCGAATAGGACGGAGGGCGAGAGCCTCGGCAAATACACGTATTCCGACATCGTCATCGAAGTGGCGAATGCGGAGTCCGGCGAGGTCCTGACCGAGAATGTCGAGACGGACGAAGAGGAAGCGATCCTCATCATCAAGCAGCCCACCTTCTTGAAGACCATCGCCGGAAAGCTCTTGATCTACGGCGGCGCGGTGCTCCTCTTCTTGGGCGCGGCGATCTTCCTGATTCTTTACTTCACCAAGTATCGCGCGATCTGGAAGAGCAGACCGAAGAAAGCGAAGAAATCAAAGAAGCACGACGATGACGACGATGACGACGAAGAGGACGAGGAGGAAGAAACCTCCGACGAACCCAAAGAGGATGGGAAGGAAAAAGAGGCGGAAGCGGAGGAAGTCTCCGCCGTTTCCGAAGGAGAGAAGGAAGATATCCGCTCCGAAACGCAAAATCCCGCCGAGGAGTCGAAAGCGGAATCCTCCGCAGAGCCCGAGACGGAAGCGCCCGCCGAGCCGAAAGCCATAGAGCCCGAGGATGGGAAAGCGGAAGCGCCCGCCGAGCCGAAAAAGGAGACGGCGAAGGAGGAAATGAAAGCTCCCGCAGCGGAGCCGAAAAAGGAAGCCTCGCAGACGGAGCCGGCGCCCGCAAAGGCGGCAGAGGTCTCCTCGCAAGCCGATCTCTTTGCAGAATCGCCCGTAACTTCGCCTGCGGAACCCCCAAAGCCGGAGACGCCGAGCGCATTTTCGGAGGATATGGATCTTTCGAGTCTTCTCTCGGACGACCCGATCAAAGGAGACGACTGATAAGGAAAAGCAGGGGGAGCATTCCGCTCCCCGAAAAGAAAACACGCCTTGCGCGAATACACAGCAAAGAAGGACCGAAAAATGACAAAAGCATTTAAGATCAAGACCAAAGACATCGTTACCGCCGCTATTTACCTCGCATTCATTATGGTGTTTGTGTTGGTGCCCTTTCCTCACGTCATCGTGGATATGGCGTCCATCGCGCTCATTGCGGTGTGCCTAGCCAGCACGGTGAATGGCTTCGGAATGGGGCTTTTTACGGGCGTTTCTTTCGGCGTGGCGTCTCTGCTCAAAGCAGTGCTTCGTCCGAGCATCACCACGCCCATTTTCTTAAACCCCGCCGTCTCCATCTTGCCGCGCATTCTCATCCCGATCACAACGTATTTCACCTTTAAATTAATGAAAAGGCTGCTTCGGAGAAGTCCGGAACAGATCGGTACCGGCGTCGCCGCTACTGCGGCGACGGTCGTCGGCGTCTGCACGAATACTCTCTTCGTGCTCGGCATATGGGCGCTCTTTTATTTCGGCAAGACCTTCACCTTCGACGGGAGCAGCATCACCATCACTTGGGCGTTTTTCGCAGGCGTATTGGCGACGAATTTCGTCGTAGAACTCATCGTTTGCACGGTGGTCTGTCCCGTGATCTGTACGGCGCTTCGGATCGCCCTCGGCGTCGATAAAAGAGGAAGACGGAGCGAGGGCGGCGCCATTCCCAAGGCTTCGCCCGAGCCCGAGAAAGAGACGCCCGCATCGGAGGAGAAGGCGGATGCCCTTGACGACCTTGCTTTTCGCGCGGCGGAAAGAGAAGAGGAGGATCCCCTTCGGAAATAATGCAAAAGCTTTTTCTTCCGTATAACAGCCCTTTGGGCGCGCTTGAAAAATAGTTTGTTTTTCTTAAATTTTTGCTTGCAATTGAAAATGTATCGTGGTATGCTTAAATAGCCCTATTGTAGGCGGCATATCTTTTTTCGTACGTAAACGCCGAAAAAGGCTATGAAAACGCCGTCTTTTCGGGCGCTCGCGACTACGTTTCGGAGGTCGGGAGAAGGGGGAAAAATGAAAGAAAGATACTTGGAAATGGAGAAGCAATATTTGTCGAAATATGCGACTCTCTCGGAGAATACTCGCGGGAGAGAAGTCCCCGTTCCGCCTTGTCCTCTTCGCACGGAGTTCCGGCGTGACCGCGATCGTATCATCCAT
>CAMOUZ010000078.1 GCA_946626795.1 uncultured Clostridia bacterium | reverse complement strand
GCTCTTACCCATCGAGTTGAAATAATGCGCGAGTTTCCCGATCGCCGTGGTCTTGCCCACGCCGTTCACGCCCGCCACAAGAATGCATAAAGGATATTCGTAAGGCGGGACCTTATAATCGATCATTTCTTGTAAGATCTCGGCAAAAACGCCTTTCGCATCTTCCGTCTCGGAAAGTCTCTTTTTATAACAACGCTCGCGAAGCTCTTCCACGGCAGTCGCCGCGGTCTCCACGCCTACGTCCGCGCTGATAAGCGCCATTTCGAGCTCTTCATAAAACTCGTCGTTGAGCGCGCGCCCCTTGAAAAGCTCGTATATTTTCTTGGAAAAAGCCTCTTTCGTCCGTTTAAGGCCATTTGCGATCTTGCCGAAAAAACCCATTTTACGCCTCCGCTTTCGCCGCGATATCGCTGAGCTTCACGGCGATGACTTTCGACACGCCGCGTTCTTCCATCGTAACGCCGAAGAGCTCGTCCGCAAGCTCCATAACGGGCTTTTTATGCGTGATGACCACGAATTGGGTGTCACGACTGTATTTTTTGAGATAATTCGCAAGAAGAATCGTATTGCTTTCATCGAGAGCCGCTTCGATCTCATCCAAGATGGAGAAGGGCATCGGGCGCAGGCGCAGGATCGCAAAGAGGATGGCGATGGAAGTCAAAGCCTGCTCGCCGCCCGACAAAGAATGCAGATTCTGCTGGGCTTTTCCGGGGAGCTTCACCACGATGTCGACGCCCTTTTCGAGCTCCTCCGTATGCTCGGGGTCGACGTCCACGAGGACAAGCTCCGCATTACCGCCGCCGAAAAGATCTGCGAAGGTCTTTTTGAAATTCTGATTGATCTGCTCGAACGCCACATTGAATTTCCCAAGCATATCGGCATTCATTGCGGCGATGAGCTTCTCCAAATCCTCTTTCGCTTTCACGAGATCTTCAAGCTGCGAAGAGAGCTCTTCGTGACGCGCCATAACGTTCTCGTAATCTTCGAAAGCATTGAAATTGATGCTACCGAGCTGAGCGATCTTGCCGCGGAGGCTCGCGATCGCAGAGGGCGCTTGCGAGGGGTCGAAGCCGTCTTCGTCACGGAGGGCAAGCATTTCTTCCTCCGTAAGCTCATATTCGCCGAGCACCCTTTCGCGCAAAGAAGCGAGATCTCCGTCGATCTTTTCCACCTTGCTTTCTTCGCGGGCGCGCTTATCCATTATGGAATTGATGACGTCGTTGATGGCGTCTCTGTCTTTATCCACCTGCGAAAGCAAAGCACGAAGCGAGGCTTTCTCCATATCCTTCATTTGCATCTCTTTTTCGATCTCATCGAGACGCTGTTGCTCCGCCATGGAGAACTCCAAAGCAGGCGCATGGCGTTCCGTCTCTTCGATCTCCGCGAGAACGGCTTGCAAAGAGGTCCTCTTATCGCCAAGGAGACTCTCCTCTGCCGATTTCTCTTCTTCGAGACGCTTGACGTCATTTTCGATCTGCGAGATCTCGATCTGCAAGGAAGAAGCATCCACCTGCGCATTTGTCACCGCGACGGAAAGCGCGTCTCTGCGCTTACGCATAATCTCCGTATCTTCTTTGGAAGCTTGCGCTATACCTTGGGCGCTACGGCGCTTGCCCTCGATATCTTGATTGAGCGCTTCTGCGTTCTTGATATCTTTCATAATGACAGTGAGCTTCGCATCCACTTCGTCGAGCTCTTTCTGGTCTCTCGTCATGCGATCCGTCGTCTCTTTGATCAAAGCGTCGGAGGTGGCGATACGCTCGGTCTCCGTCGTAATGTCGAGATCCACCTGCTGGATATCGTCCCTCAACGAATAGATATCCGTTTCAACGGTCTTCGCCTCGTTCTCCATACGCGTGACTTCCGCACGCAGTTTCTCGCGCTCGATAAAGAGCTTTTTCAGTTCCTCCTGCGCGTCATTGAGCTCACGCTCTTTGCTGAGATGGAAAGAAGTCTTTTGTCGGCGGCTACCGCCCGTGATCGTTCTGCGCGGATCGATGATGTCTCCGTCGAGCGTGACGATCTTCACGGCATAGTCATAACGATCCGCCATTTCGCGGGCGCATTCGAGATCCTCTGCGATGACGGTGCGACCGAGGAGCTGAGAGATCACATCGGAATGTCTCGGGTCATATTTGATAAGATCCGAGCAAATACCGATCGCGCCGCGCATATTCAAAACGCCCCTATATTCATAGGCAAGCGCTTGCGGACGAGCTTTATTCGCGGGGATCATCGTGGCGATGCCGTATTCATGACTCTTCAAATAATTGACGATATACACAGCGTCGGTATCCGTAGGCGTAACGATATGCTGGACGGAAGCGCCGAGCGCAGCCTCAATGGCGACTTCGTATTCTTGCGGCACTTTGATGAGCTGTCCCACGACACCCTCGATATGCGAAGCGAGAGAGCGGTCCGTCGCCGCATCGTTTAAAAGGAGTTTTACCGCTTGTTGATAACCTTCGTGCTGACTGACGATATCCGCCAAAGCGCGGACCCTTCCCTCTTTATTGCCGTATTCGGCGTTAAGGGCGTTCATACGCACGTTGGACTGATAAAGCGTCTGACGGAGATCATTGTATTCTCCGCTACGCAAAGCGCGTTTTTCACGAAGTGATTGCTTTTTCTTCGTAAGAGAATCAATGCGAGCGAGCGAAGACTGCTTCGCCTTTTCTTCCCTCTCGATCAATGCCGCCGAGGTGCGCACCGCCACTTCGAGCGATGATTTGCGCTGTCCGAGCGAACCCGCTTCCGCATTATATCCCGCAAGGGAGGACTTCACGTCCGAGAGCCTGCCGAAGACGTCGAAGACCTCGTTATTCGAGCGCTCGATCGAACTCTCGTTTCCCGCGATCTCTTCGGATAGTTCATACAGTTTGGAGGTCAATCCGCGAAGTCTTTGCTCTGCGAGATAAGACTCTTTCCTGCGGATATCAAGGATATTGCCCGCTTCAAGAAGGGTCTCGGAAGTGACGCCGTATTCTTTCTCGGCTTCTTCAAGCTCCGCTTCGAGCCTCGCCTTCTCCTCCGCAAGATGATCGATCTTGCTCTTATAGACCGCCATCAAGCCGCTGTTCTTTTCACTGCTGACTTTGAGTTTTTCTCTTTCTTCAAAAAGAGAACGTACCGCTTTTTCATTCGTCTCGATGTCTTCGAGCGTTTGATTGTGGCGCATGGCGAGGCGCAGAGACTCGCTCTCCTTTTGACGAAGCTCCTCCGTATACGCCTTTACATTCTCGGCGATTACTCTCTTCTTGCGAACGCTGTCTTCGCGCGAATGGAGATAATAATTCACCTCCTGATAGCGCATCTGCTCCTTGTATTCAAAGAACTTCTGGGCAGCGTCACGCTGTTTTGCGAGGGGAACGAGCTGACGCTCGAGCTCCGCCGTGATATCGGACAAACGGACGATGTCTTCACCCGCGCGACCGAGCTTGCGTTCCGTCTCCACCTTCTCCGCCTTGGTCTTCGCGATGCCTGCCGCCTCCTCGAAGATCTGGCGTCTGTCGATGGGCTTCGACTCCATGATCTCCGCCACTTTTCCCTGTCCGATGATGGAATAACCGTCCTTGCCGGCGCCTGTATCGCGCATAATGTCAAGGATATCGCGCAAACGGCAAATATTATGGTTCAGATAATACTCGCTCGTACCGGAACGATAGAGCTTACGCGTGACCACGACTTCTTCTCTGTCCGTTTTGAAAATGTGATTTGAATTATCGAAAACGAGAGAGACTTCGCAATAAGACATCGAAGGACGCTTCTCCGTGCCGTTAAAGATGACGTCTTGCATCTTCTGCCCACGGAGCGCTTTCGCGCTCATCTCGCCGAGGACCCAACGAACAGCGTCCGCGACATTGCTTTTGCCGCAGCCATTCGGTCCGACAATGCCCGTAAAACTATTCCGAAAGTCTATAACGGTCTTGCCGGCAAAGGATTTGAATCCTTGCAGTTCGAGTCTCTTAAAATTTACCATGCGTCTCCCATCGATAGGTCATAAAAAACCTATTTTATGAGATTATATCATACTAACATACTAAAAATAAAGTAAATTCGGTAAAGTAATGTAAAAGCTTTCTTTTTCTTTTCAAAAATGCAAAAAATAGCGCAGAAAAAGTAAAACCGAATCTTTATTCTTCGGAAAGGCGCGTCAATGCCATCTTACAGGCTTCATTCTCCGCGACGCGAATGCTCCCCCCTTTTCCGACGCCGAGGCTCTTTCCCGCGACATATACTTCCACGGTAAAAATCTGTCCCTTCTTCGTGGAAGAGACGGTATTCGGCGCGTGATAGCTCCATTTATTTTTCTCACAAAGCTCTTTGACTTCGCTTTTATAATCCTTTGCGCGGAAAGGCAAGGTGCGAATCGTGCGCTGCACGAAATCAACAGCATCGCGAATGCCGCCGTCCAAGCAAATCGCCGCGGTGACCGCTTCGTAAAGATCGCATTTCATCTTGACGGAGAGGGGGCAATTTTTTCTGAGACAAGCCGCGGAAAAACCGAGCTCATCCGAGAGAAAAGAAAGCGGCTCTTTGGAGACCATCGAAGCGCGAGTCTTGGACATCTCCCCCGCTTCGAGAACGCTCTCGCGATATAGGATATCGGACACGGCGTAATTTACAAGGCTATCGCCGAGAAATTCCAAACGCTCGTAATTCTCCGCGCTCGCGGAGCTATGCGTCAAGGCTCTCGCAAGGAGACTTTTGTCCTTGAAAGAATAACCGATCTTTGCTTGCAACGTCAAAAAATCAAACATCATTCTCCTCCGCCTATGACCATCTCGCACACGCCGCCTATGACCATGTCACGCGCTTGCAGGATCGCGCCGCAAATGGATTTCGCCTTGGAAGCTCCGTGCGCTTTCACCACCGGCTTTTTCACGCCGAGAAACGCCGCGCCGCCGTGCTCATTGTAATCTAATTTTTTCTTTAAATCTTTGAAAACGGGTTTTAAAAACAAAGCGCCCAATTTTGCGCGGAACGAGCCTTTTATCCCTTGTTTTAAGAGAGAAAACACCGCATTTGCCGTCCCCTCAGCGCTCTTTAAAGCGATATTTCCGTCGAAGCCGTCCGCGATCACCACGTCCGCGTCTCCCGAGAGGATGTCTCTCGCTTCCACGTTCCCGATGAAGCGTATATCATATTCCTCAGCCAATAAGCGATGCGCCTCCACGGAGAAGGTATTCCCTTTCGTGGATTCCGCGCCGTTATTCAAAAGTGCGACGCGCGGCGCTTCCACGCCGAAGACGCCTTTCGCATAGGCGGACGCCATCTTTGCGAATCCGACAAGATAAGAGGGCTTGCAATCCACATTCGCACCGCAATCGCAGAGAATGACCTGCCCGCCCGTAACCGTGGGTAATGCGGGCGCAAGCGCGGGGCGCTCCACGCCTTCGATCCTACCGATTTTCAAAGTGGCGCCGATAAGAACGGCTCCCGTCGATCCTGCGGAGACAAGAGCATCCGCCTCCCCGTTCGCCACGAGGTCGAGGGCGACGACAAGGGAGCTGTCTTTCTTCCTACGGATCGCAAGGGTGGGGACTTCTTCACAGGAGATGACGTCATTCGCGGGGTGCATCGTGAGCCTTCCGCCAAAGGTCTCTCCTTCCGCGATCGAAAGCATCTCATCCGTTTTTCCCGTGAGCACGATCTC
>CAMOUZ010000077.1 GCA_946626795.1 uncultured Clostridia bacterium | reverse complement strand
ATTTGATCGCGGAGATCAAGGCGCTCTTCGGAACGTCGACGGGATACGCCATCGACGCCTGCCCCGCGGAGACGGATTGTCTCCTTTCCGACGCCTTGAAGACGAGCATCGAGAGCACGCTCAGCGCGGAAAACGCGCCTTTCTCCGATGCGATGAAGACGGTGGTGCGCACGGCGATGACGGGCGAGACCTCGATGAAGCGTTTCTATAAAGCGGTGAATACCGATTATTTGCAGAAGTTGAAATCTTTCTCCATCGAGGGCGTTCTCGATGATAAGACCGCCGTTTGCGAAGGCATTTCATATGCTTTTATGCTCCTCGCGAGGATCGAAGGGATCGAGTGTTATCAGATCACGGGAGACGCCGTGAATAACGGTAGTTCCGTTGCTCACGCTTGGAATAAAGTCGTGCTCGAAGACGGGAAATGTTATTGCATCGACGCCACATGGGGGAATGTGACGCTCAATGAGACGCGTTTTGTGACGCACCGTTATTTCCTTTTGGATGAAGCGACTTTCTGCTCTACGCACCAAGAAGAGGTGGATTCCGTGGCTTGCGTCGAGCGCCTCGCCACCGGCAGTTACGATTATTATGCGAATGAGGCTACATCCCTCGGACATTCGCTTCTCGTTGCGAACGATTTGGAATTCACGCATGCCTTGCAGTATTATCACAGTGCGGGGAGTAATTATATCGAGGTGCGTTTCGCCTCCGGTTATTCGCCCGACAATATCCAATTCTCGGTACGCGCCGTGTACGGGACGTATAATTCGCTCATCAGTATACCTGTCGAAAACGGTCTATACTGCGCATACGTCAAGCAATGAGAGTTTTTAAGGGCGGCGGGCTGGAATTATATTTCAATCCGATGACCTTCGGCGTGGAGCGTCTTACCGTCAAGGATGACGCTTCGCATTTCTCGTGGGTGAAAGGGAAGTCTTTCGCTCTGCCTTCGGGGAATCATTTTCTTGTAAAAGGGGATTTCGCCTCTCCGTCTGTTTTTCAAGCGGAGTTTCAGTATTTTTCCGATATAACGGCGAAAATGACCGTGGACGAATGGAAAGGCGCGGTTCGTTTCTCTTATCTTTTCAAAAATGAAGGGAAGAAGTCCGTCGATCTCGAAGAGGGAGATCTCGGCGTGTATTTCCCATTTAACGACGTTTTCGACTTGCCCGAAGTGACTTTGAAGCGGCGGGTACATTCTTTCCTTCGCGCGGAAGGCGAGACGTATGTTTTTAATGCGCGTGTATCGGGGGAGGGGGGCGCCGTTTCTTTGATCCAGACCAAAGGCTCATGTTTTTCTCACGTCACGGATCTCGATCCCCGCAAGACGGATCGAGGTGAAGCAGCGCTCAGCGTGCCGATCCCCCGCTTGGAAAAAGGTCAAAGTTATCTTTGGGAGTTTTTGCTCTTTTATCACGAGAGCGAAGAGGCGTTTTATCAAAAGGCGGAAGAATGCGGGTTATTGACGGTCCGCGCGAATGCCCTCGTGCTCCGAGACGGGGAGGAGCTTCTCCTCTTGTCAAAAGAGGCGAAAGAAGCGCAGGGAGAGCCTTTCGTTCTTCCTTTCACGGACGGCGCTTGTCGTATCACGGCGAAGGGGGAAGGCGAGCGCAACCTTAAAGTCACGGACGGGGAGAGGACGAAGACGGTGCGTTATTTCGTTTTGTCCGATGAGGTCGCCTCCCGTCGGAAAAAGCGGCTCATCGACCTTTACGCCGCCCTGAAAGAGGCGGGGAGAAATGCGTTTTCCGCCGTCGATAATTCCACGGGAGCGCCCTG
Organism: uncultured Clostridia bacterium; assembly: GCA_946626795.1. Classification (GTDB taxonomy): domain Bacteria; phylum Bacillota; class Clostridia; order Christensenellales; family CAG-1252; genus CAG-1252. The sequence goes on along the minus strand of CAMOUZ010000077.1, from coordinate 3,927 downwards.
CGGCGTGAAAGGGAAAGCGAGTCTCATCGCGGAAGTGATGCCTCTTCTTTTCCTCCTATCGGAGGAAAGAGCGGGGCGTGGCGAGGGGATTGAAGCTGTCATTACGGAGGCGCTTTCGGCTTTCGACGAGAAGATCAAGCTTGGGAAAACGAAACAATCCGAGGAGGCGAATGTCCTCGTCGCCGCAGTGAAATATGAAGATTATTTGAGAAACGGGGAGATCGTTTCCCTGATAGAGAGCGCGGCGGCGCTGTCGGAAGCGCTTCGGCGGGGCGCGCGGATCACCCCTGCCGGGAGGATCATTCTTTCTCTTCGTAAAGAGGGAAAGGAAGCGGTCGCGCGTGAAATAGCGGCGTTGGTTACGGAAGCGGCGGACGCTCTTCTCTCCGCCGGGAATAAAGGCGCGGGGGAGAAAGTCTTTTCTCCGATCTCCCTTTGCGGTGCGCTTTTCCTTTTGTCGGACGCGTATCTCCTTTCGGAGAAAGAGTATTATTTGATGAACGCAAGAGAGCATCTAGTTCAAGCGGAGGCTTTTTGTCGTCCCTCCTGTGATTACAGGACGAATGAGATGCCCCTTCTTCTCGGATGGGATGATCGCCTCGGCGTTCGTTACGAGATGTCGCCTTATGTGGACGCCGTCTTTTTTGCTCTTGCTTTCGAGCGTTATGCGAGAGCCTCGGGCGAAACGAAATATCAAGAGAAGGCGGATGGGATCTTGCGTGCCCTCTCCACGCTTTTTTCGGAGGATGGGAGCGCCGTAAGGGGGAGAGCGGTCCCCGCGAGCGCGAGCGCGCTTCCGTCTTTTCGCTGTGAAGAGATTTCTTACGGCGAAGACGTTATTTTATATTTGATTAACTTGCTATTTTCGCGCGTTTAGACTATAATTAAGCAAGGGAGGGCAGAGAAATGTCACTAACGAAAGAACAATGGGTTGCATTGGAGAAAAAAGCTTCTTACCTCAGACACAAGACGGCTGAGGTCTGCGTTTGGGCGAAGGGTGCGCACATCGGCGGCGCATACAGCAGTGCGGATGTACTCACCGCACTTTATTATAATGTGATGAATTTCAGCAAGGAGAATTATCTCGACGAAGACCGCGACCGTCTCATCATCAGCAAGGGACATGCGGGCGTGATCACCGCGCCGATCCTTGCGGATCTCGGCATCGTGGATGAGAGCCTCCTGCCGACGTATAATCATACGGGCTCGCCCTTCGGCGTCCACCTCGATAAGAGGAAGGTCCCCGGGCTGGAAGCCTCCACGGGTTCGCTCGGACACGGGCTTTCCATCGGTCTCGGGCTCGCGATGGCGGCGAGATTGAAGAAAAAGGATTATTTCACGTACGTTTTGCTCGGAGACGGCGAATGCGACGAGGGAAGCATCTGGGAGGCGGCGATGAGCGTTTCGCATTTTAAAGTGACGAATCTCATCACCATTGTGGATAGAAATCAATGTATGATCGACGGCCGCACCGAGGACGTGATGGGCTTGGAGCCTTTTGCGGATAAGTGGCGCGCTTTCGGGTTTACCGTCGTGGAAGTGGACGGTCATAATATCGACGAGATCATCACCGCGCTGAACGCTGCGAAGGCAAATAAGACGGACAAGCCGGTTTGTATCATCTTGAATACCTTTAAGGGCGAGGGCGTCGGCTTTATGAGAGATAATTACAAGTGGCACTACGGCACCTTGAATGAGGAACAGCTCGCGGAGGCTTTCCGCGATCTCGACGCATATGAAGCGAAACGTATCGCAAGAGCAGAGAAGGAGGGCAAATAAATGAAAGATTTCGCCGTGATCAGTAACGAAGCAAGAAGCACCACGGAGGCTTTCGGTAAGGCGCTCACCGAGCTTGCGGACGCCCATCAGGACGTATGCGCTCTTTCCGCGGACCTCGCAGGTTCCGTGAAAGTGACTTTAATGCAGAAGAAATACCCCGAGAGAGTTTTCGACGTGGGTATCGCGGAGCAGAATATGATGAGCATGGCGGCGGGGCTCGCTTTGGGCGGGTTCGTTCCCTTTGCCGCGACCTTCTCGGTCTTCGCCTCTCTGCGTGACCTCGATCAGCTCCATACCGACGTTTGTTATCAGAATGCGAATGTGAAAGTGCTCGGTTCGCATGGCGGTACGTCTTTCTCGCAAGCGGGGAGTACGCACCACGCGCTTGAAGATATCGCGGCTCTGCGCGGTATGGCGAATCTTTCCATCATCTGCCCCGCGGATTATATCGAGACCCAGCTCGCCACCAAGGCGGCGTATGAGACGTACGGCCCCATTTATATTCGCATTAACCGCGGCACGGATTACGACGTTTATAATACCTATGATTATGGCTTCGAGATCGGTAAGGCGGTTAGAATGACCGAAGGCACGGACTTCACGGTCATCGCTTGCGGCAGTATGGTGCACGAGGCGCTCGTGGCGGCGGCTTCTCTAAAAGAGAAGGGAGTCTCCCTCCGCGTCGTGAATATGCATACCATCAAGCCCATCGACAAGGCGGAGATTCTTGCCGCGATGAAAGAGACCAAGGGCATTATTACGGCGGAGGACCATAATGTAATCGGCGCGCTCGGCAGCGCCGTCGCGGAAGTCATCGCGGAGAATGGCGGCGTAAAGGCTTTCAAGCGTCTCGGCGTCCCCGACGAGTTCTCCATCATCGGCGCAAGGAAAGACATTCTTGCTCATTACGAGATCGATGCGGCGGGGATCGAGAAAAACGTCCTCGCGCTCCTCGGCAAATAAGAAAAATTCGCTTTTTCGGCGCGTTCCTCGGAGCGCGCCTCTTTTTTTTTATTCTTTTATCATAAATGTCGTTTTCGGTTTCTTTCGCTTGTCAATAATCGGCGTATGAGCATTTCCTCTCGGTTATTGGAGAAGGCTTTCGTCCTTACGGGCGCGGCGCGTCCTTTGTCTCCCAAACGTTTTTATAAAAAGCTGCGCAAGAACGCCATCGCCCATAAAAGAGGGGAAAAGGTGAAGTCTTGTTTTCTCGGCGTAAAGACGGAAGTCGGCGTGTATTGCGGTATGCGGTACTTTGTCTTTTCTCCGCGGGAAGAGGAGTCCTCGGATGTCGTTATGTACTTGCATGGAAGCGGCTATATGAATGCTCATCTCGCCGCGCAGGAACGCTTTGCTGCGAATATCGCGAAGAATACGCATCTAAAAGTATATTTCCCCATTTATCCGAAGATTCCGCTTTGCACGGCGGTTTCTTCCTATGCCGTTTTGAATAATTTTTATTCTTTCCTTTTGAAGCAAGCGGATGTGATCCTCGCAGGGGATAGCAGCGGTGCGGCGCTCGCCCTTGCTTTGGCTTCGGAACGAAAGGAGGCGCGGCTTATCGTGGCGATTTCTCCATGGGTGGATCTCGCTCTTGACGAGCGAGCGGAAGCGATGAAGGAGGATGTCATGCTTTCTCCGGATACTTTGCGGCGCGCGGCGAGGCTTTGGCGATACGATCTTCCTTTGACGGACGTTCGGATCAGTCCTTTGTACGGCGATTTCAGAGGGGAAAAGATCTGTCTTTTTGCCGCGGAGAAGGAGATTTTTCGTCCCTATATCCGCGAGTTTTATGAGAAAATAAGCGCCCAAGGCGCGGATATCTTCTATGTGGAAGGGGCGGGTGCGCAGCACGATTATCCCTTGTTTCCGACGCCGGAAGGCAGAGAGGCGAGAGCGATGATTTATGACGCCATATCGAGCGCGGCGTATAAGAGAGGTGAGAGATGAAAACGTATTTGTTCGGGCTGGCTGTCGTCACCGTCTTGGCGATATTGCTTTGTTTCTTCGGAGACGTCTCTTTCGTGGCGGCATTTGAAGAGGAATCCACGGTCTCCCTCGGGATCGTGCGCGAGCGACGTTTTCCAGAGATCTCTTTCGAGCGAAAGGCTGTTCGCGCGGAGAGCCTTTCGGAGGGGAAAAAGGAAA
>CAMOUZ010000076.1 GCA_946626795.1 uncultured Clostridia bacterium | reverse complement strand
CCGTGAGATCCAACCCATCCGAAAGGAAATGACCGAATTTCATATTTTGCACGGCGATGGTGACATCCGCCTTAACCGCCGCGCCGAGCGTAAGCCCGCCGTCCGCGGAAAGCCCTGAGGGAATATCCACGCTCACGACGAATCTCCCCGCGACATTGATCTTGCGAATGCAAGAAAGATATTCGCCCGAAACGGGGCGAGAAAGTCCTACGCCGAAGATACAGTCGATAATATTGGAATACGCGGAAAAATCAAGCGTTTCGGAATAACGCAAAAGATCTTTTTCACAGAGTGCGCGAAGCTTTGCGGCGCCCTCGTGGCGAGTCTCGCCGAAATCCGCGATCGTGACGTCCCGCCCCTCTTCTTTCATCAAAAGATAGAGCGCGTAACCATCACCGCCGTTCCCTCCTTTCCCCGCGAGGATCAAGGTCTTTCCCTCTTTAAGGGGAGCATTCTCCAAGACGCCGCGCGCGACCTGACGCATGAGCTCTTCGGAGGGGACGCCGCTCTCGATCTTTTCGCGGTCGATACGCGCCGCTGTCAAGGAGGAAACGAGCTTAATCATCCCTTGACCTCACCGCGCGAAGGATCGCCTCACAGGTCAGGCTGTCCGCCAGCATTTGGAGAGTAAGAAGATCCGCCTTCACCTGCCCCGAAGCGAGGGTAAAGATCGTATCGCCGTCATAAAGGGTATGGACGGGACGAATGCACTTCGCATACGCGTCCTGCGTAACGTCCGCAAGTTTATTCGCCTCAGCCTTGGTCAAAAGAGCATTTGTCAAAATGCAAGAGATGGTGGTATTGGAAAAAGTCGCCGCTCCTTCTTTCTGCGGAACCTCACGAACGGGGGCGCCCGTCAGGGGATCATAGATATTTCCGAGAGCATTCACGACGGTGACGACAGCCATTTCGACCTCGCCTATTCTCCCTGCCACGACAGCCATTCCCGAAGGGAATGCGGAGCTCATTCCACTGAGTTTTGCGACGGTGGCGCCCGCGCCTCCGCCGATGGCTCCCTTTACCTCCTCGATGGGTTTCGCCGACAAGCAAGCGGCGTATCCGTCCTCCTTCGCGGGATAGGCGAAAGAGCCGTATTCGAGGTCATAGATCGAAGCGCCGGCGCAGATGGGCACGCGAATGCCGCCCGCATCATAGCCCTTCCCCTTCTCATAAAGAAACTTCATCGCGCCCGAGACCGCCTCCAAGCCGAAAGCGCTCCCGCCCGAAAGCAAGACGGCATTCACTTTCTCCACGGCATTTTCCGCACGGAAAAGCTCGGTTTCATGGGTGGCAGGCGCGCCGCCGCGCACGCTGACGCCGCCCGTCGCCCCTTCGAGCGAAAGGAGAACGGTGACCCCCGTTTTATGCTCTTGATCCGTGTAATTCCCCATCAAAAAGTCATCTAACATTTATTACCTCATTTCATCGGGCAATATCGTTCCTCCGTAAAGGCGACCGTCGCCCGCCCCGACGTCACGTCCGCCACGGCAGATAAAAAGGCGTCCTTACGCTCGGAAGGGACCGCCACGAGGAGCAAAGCTCCGTCCGTGTACGTCGTATCGAGCAAGACGCCTGAAAACCCATATACTTTATTTTGCACGGGAGAGACTGCGTTATAATCGCAAGCGACGGAAAACACCGCGCATTTCTCATACGCCACCTTCCCCGTCTCGCGAAGCGCCGCCACGGCGCTATCCCCGTAGGCACGCGTGAGACCGCCCGTACCGAGCTTGATCCCGCCGAAATATCGCACGACGACCACCGCCGTAAAGGTGAGCCCAGCGCCCTTGATCGCATCCAAAATGGGAGCGCCCGACGTCCCCGAAGGCTCGCCGTCGTCGCTCGCACGGGTCTGATCCCCTTTCGCCCCCAAAACATAGGCATAGGGGGCGTGGGTGGCGTCTGCATACTTCTTCTTGATCCCTCTCACGAAGAGATCCGCTTCCTCCGCGTCCTTCACGGAAGCGCAAAAGGCGATAAACTTACTGTGCTTAATCGTGAGCTCCGCCGTGGCGCCGAGGGAAACGGTGTAATACACGGATCACGCTCCGAAAGTGACCTTCACGCGATTCTTCTTGCCCTTATACAGGACGCAACCATTCGCGATCTGACTGTCCGACGCCTCGGCGGCGATATCCGTGATCTTGACGCCGTCGATGGAGACCGCGCCGCCCTGAATAAGCCTACGCGCCTCGCTCTTGCTGGGCGCGAAGCCGACAGCCACGAGCATATCGATGACTTTATTACAATCCTTGGACACCTCCATCGAGGGCATATTTTCCACGTCGCCGGAGAAAGCGGCTTTCACCTTCGCCACGACGTCATTCGCCACGTCCTCGCCGTGCACGATCTTCGTGATCTCATAAGCAAGGCGCTCTTTCGCGGCGTTGATGCGCTCATCCTGATGCGCCGTCATCTCCTCGATCTCGTCAAGGGGCATAAAGGTGAGGAGCTTCATACATTTCCTGACCTCGCTGTCCTCGACATTTCTCCAATATTGATAAAAATCATAGGGAGAAGTCTTGTCCGCGGAGAGCCAAACGGCGCCCGAAGCGGTCTTGCCCATCTTCTTCCCTTCGCTATTCGTCAGGAGGGGGAAGGTCATCGCGAAAGCGTCCTTGCCGAGCTTGCGACGAATAAGGTCCGCGCCCGCGAGCATATTGCTCCATTGATCGTCGCCGCCGCATTCCAAGACGCAGCCGTATTTCTGATACAGGACGAGGAAGTCATAGCTCTGCATGAGCATATAATTGAATTCGAGGAACGTGAGTCCTTTCTCCATTCGATTTTTATAACATTCCGCCGTAAGCATCCTATTCACGCTGAAAAGCGAGCCGACGTCTCGGAGGAAATCCACGTAATTTAAGTTCAGGAGCCAATCCCCGTTATTCACCATCACGGCGGCATTCTCCCCTTCAAAGGAGAAGAAACGGCTCATCTGCTTCTTGAAGCATTCGCAATTATGTTTGACGGTCTCCGCCGTGAGCATATTCCGCATATCCGTACGTCCGGAAGGATCCCCGATCATCCCCGTGCCGCCTCCGATGAGGACGATGGGACGATGACCCGCCTTCTGCATATGGCTCATCGCCATCATCGCGAGATAATGTCCTACGTGGAGGCTGTCCGCCGTGGGGTCGAAGCCGATATAAAAGCTGACCTTCTCCGAGCCGAGGAGCTTATAAAGATCCTCTTCAAAGACGGTTTGTTTGATAAATCCTCTCTCACGCAGGGTGTCCATTACGTTCATAGCCAAAACTCCTATGTTTTAATAAATATATCATAACATTGCTCGCGCGCGGAAAGCAAGCGCAAGACATATTTTCTTATAAAATGACGAAATCAAGGGGGAAACGACGTTTACTCTTCTTCGTCGTCGGCGGGATCATCCTCCGCAGGGTGACGACCCAAAGCGTCCAAGGCAAGAGAAAGATACTTCCCGAAGAAATAACCGATGACGAGCGCCACCGCCACGCCGACGAAATAAAGAATAATGGATAGAGCGGCGCTTTTCAAGAAGATAATATTATAAATATTATGCTCACCATAGAGAGAGAGCCCGAAGAAAGGCGTGCGGAAGATGGCATTCAAAACCAGCATGAGGAGCGCCACCCCGAGAATGACAGAGCCGGAAATCAAAGACTTCTTGACATCGAAATCCACCTGCCCGCTCCGCACGAGATACACTCCATACACCGCAAAAAGCGCATGGGCAAAAATGTCGATGACGTACGTGGCATACGCCTGTCTGCCCGAGATAACAAGAACGATGCCGTCGAAGAGACCATAGATAAGCATCGCGGGAGACAAAAGCACAACGAGGGTGAGATAATACTTGCGGACCTTCTTCGGCAAAAGGAAGAGGAAAGGAAGTGTGAAGAACATAAAAGGTCCGATATTTCCGAGAGGAAGAAGGGTGAAATAATCCCAATTCTCCACGCCGGCTTCCACAAGAAGAAGGACGATCTCGATGAAATAAAGGATGAAGATCATAAAAGGAAAGTCGATATCGCTGAATTTGCGATACTTCACGAGGTATTTCATAAATACGAGCCCGATCGCGTATAAAACGATCGAAAGCAATACCGCCAATATGTAATACACCATTCTCCGACTTCTCCCCTACTTGCGCGTTAAACTCGCAACTTATATTTTATAATACAATAAAGACAGACAAAAGGTCAAGATGCGGAAAGAAAATATTACAAAGAAAGGAAAACGGAAAGAGAGAATAGGAAATGATGACGGCGAAAACGCCTTATAATGTTCCTCGTGTCGCTCGATGAAATGCAGATCGCTTTGCGATCAATGATCTAATCTCTTCGTTTCACGCACGGAGCGCACATCATTTGCATTGCCAAACATCACGCATAAGTGCACATCATTTTCCGAAAAACGGAAGACATCATTGAAAGAACCGTGATTTGACAAACAAATCACGGTTCTTTCCTGGTACCCCGTAAGGGGTTCGAACCCTTGATACCGGCGTGAGAGGCCAGCGTCCTAGACCACTAGACTAACGAGGCATATTCAAAATAACATAATTACTATATCAAAACGGAAAAGGTTTGGCAACTGTTTTTCGGGAAAAACTTTGCAAACTTTTCTTCCGAAGCGCAAGCGACATTCAATTCGTGCCCTTTTTGCCGTCGAGGGCTTGTTTTCTCGCGCGGACTTCTTCGAGATCGTCGCGGGCGTCGGCGGCGCCATGGAGCCCCACCTCCTCTGCCATCTTGACATAACGCTCCGCTTCCTCAAAGTCCTGCGGGGCGCCTTCGCCATAGGTATAGACATGAGCGAGGACGATGAGCGCTTCGGGCATCTCGCATTCGTTGAGAGCGATTTTCAGCCAATCCACTGCCGCGGCATAATCCTCCTTGATCCTGAGGACGAGAATGGTGAGATACGCCGCGAAGAAGAGACATTTCGCGAGGCTCTTCCCCACGCCGTCACGCACGCTCTCATAATCCTTGCCGCTCTGAGCATCGGAGACCGAAGCGCAATAACTGTATTTCGCATGTTCGGAGGCGGCACGCTTGAAATAACGCAGGGCGGAAGCCGTATCCTTCCGATTCGCCGCCGCGCCGCCCAGAATAAAGCAGGCATTCGGATTCCCTTTCTCCGCCGCTTCTTCGAGGAGCTCATCGGACTTCTCCTTAGAGCGATTTACACATTCGCCGAGGGCATACATCTTCGCGAGATAGACAAGAGCGTCCGAATATCCTTTCTCCGCCGCTTCCGTATAATAACGGAAAGCAAGCGCGTGGTCCTCCCCTACGCCGAGCCCGAAATGATAAGCCAAGCCGAGATTATAAAGGGCGCGCGGATGACCGCTCTCCGCCGCTTCGAGATAAAGGAGGAACATATCGTGCTTCACCTCGGTCTCATCCACGGCAAGACCTTTCTCCGCCTTCTTGGCGAAGGAAATGAAACGCATTCCCGCGCGGTTACAAAGATCCACCGCTTCTTCCATACTGACGACGTGTTTTTCCATATGATGATTCTATCATTTCCACTTTGAATTGTCAATGCGAGGGTCGCTTCCGCATAAAAAAAGGCACGGCGCCTTGAAAAACGCCGTGCCGAACATAGGAGAAAATTATTTCTGCGCCTCTTCGACCGCAACCGCAAGAGCGACGGACGCGCCGACCATGGGGTTATTGCCCATGCCGATGAGTCCCATCATCTCGACGTGCGCGGGAACGGAGGAGGAACCTGCGAACTGCGCGTCGCTATGCATCCTGCCCATCGTGTCCGTCATGCCGTAGCTCGCGGGACCTGCCGCCATATTATCGGGATG
>CAMOUZ010000075.1 GCA_946626795.1 uncultured Clostridia bacterium | reverse complement strand
AATTCGAGCTGACGTCCTTTCCGTCTTTATTCACGATACGCACCGTGCCGATCGTGATCATAAAGACATCGGGATCGTCCGTCGCTTTGTAAGAAAGCTTTCCCGCGACCCTATCTCCTTCGGGCTCGGTCACGTACTCTTTCGTGACGTTCTTTTCGTCGTGATCCATATCCAAAACGCCGACATTATAAGGATCGAAACCTTTAAGATACGTGGGCGTTTGCGAAGGCGGCGCGATCTTGATCTTCTTGCGCACAATGGTCAAAGAACCGCGAAGGATCGTCACGGAATAATTCGCAGTGATATCCCCACCCGAAGCATTTAAGACTTGGATATCGGAAACATTCTCGATCCGATACGTCCCGACATTCTCCCCTTGCTTGGTGCGTTCGAGATCGACGATCAACTGATCGCCCTCCAAGAAAGAGCCTTTTTCCACCTTGAAGTCATACTCGGGATCTTCCTCGCCGTAAGGCTTCTCATAGGACAGGATCTGCACGGTGACGGCGCGCGGCAAGATGCGGTATTTCTTAGAGACGACGACGAGCGCAAAGAGATCAGACAGCGACTTCCCTTCATAGCCACTTGGCAAGGTCACTGCCGTCGCAAAACCGATTCGATCGCTGTAAATATTATACTCGCCGACGGTGATGCCGCTCTGACGATAAAGCTCGCCCGTCAGAAGGTCTTCCTTCGTAAGAGACAATTTCGCGAGCACGGCTTCATCCGCAAGAGACACCTCATAATGGATATAATTATCCACCTTGGCAAAATCGTATTGCCCGGAAGTCTGCGTGGGCGTGACCGTAACGATCGCGGGAGCAATACAAGCGGAAAGCTCGGGGATCACGACGTCATAATATTTCGCCGAAGCTACGGAAAGCGCAAAGAAGCCTTCCGCCGTCTCATCCAAAACGAACGTGACTTTCTCGGCGGGGAACTTCGTCTCGAACGCGCCTTTGAGCTCGCCCGTAAAGACAGGCTCGGACACGATCTTTCCCTTCCCCGTTTCCTTTAAAACGATACCGCCCGAAAGCGTCGCTTTCGTCGTTCCGTCAAAATACTTATTCGCAACGGAGACGCCGTCGAGCGTCAAAACCGCTTTCTTGATCGTATAAGGATATGCAGGCGCCGTCGCCGCCTCGCCCGCCGCGGATTTCAATGTGAAATTCTCTTGACGAAGCACAGTGTCGCCGTACTTATAAGCGGGAAAATCGCCTTGCAAAACGAACTCCGCGACATAATCGCCCGGATCGGTCGGAGCGGAGCTCAACTTGGTATAAACTTTATCCTCTCCTTCCTGTGTCACGGCATAATAATAGATGAGATAATGCGACCTCTCTTGCAGGTTCACATAGGCGTAAACGCCCGCCGACTGCTCCGTCTCAAACAAGGGAGATGACGCTTTCGGCGTGCCGTCATAATACACTTCGTCCGCAAAGCCCCAATCGATCGTGAGCGCTTTCTGTGCGACGAAAACATACGTGTAAGAGAGCGTATCGCCTTCCGAGATGTAGATATTATTCGCAGAGGTCAGGACGCCGCCCGCCGTGGAGGTGATCCGATATCCCGTATTCTCCTTAAATGTATACGTTACGGTATACTCGCCGGGATCACTCCGCAAAACCTTTACGCCGTCATCGCGTTCTAAAAAGTCAGCCGCCGTCACCGACTCGCCGTCATTATAGGAAACGGAGATGGATTTCGTCGCCAAGGAATCCACTTTGAAATACCCGTTGCTGACATAAGAAAACTCGACGAACTTATAAATATCATTGCCGACGTATTCATTCAAGACCTCGGCGCTCGCCGAAAGCTCCGTCTGCGGAATGATACGGTAACGTCCGTCTACATAAGCGCCCGCCTTCACATTCGACAAAGGCGCGTTTTCAGCGTCGTAACCATCCACGATGGTATAGCGAGTGTTCTCCGCAAATCCTTCTTTAAAAGTAAGGCGCGCGAAGTAATAGCCCAAAGCGATGGGAGGCTCATCGGACTCGTAATTATGATCCTGCTTTCCATCGTAACTGCAAGAATAATAGGAAATGGTGTAATCCGTGCCAAGCGTCCAAAGCGAAAGCGGCGCGACTTTATTCTTCGCATAAAACTCCACTTGCGTGACACCCGTCTGCGCGCCCGTATAATAAGGCGTTGAGGACTCCCCCGTGAAATGGAAGACGACATCCACTTCGCAAGGCGTAATGCGATACGTGCAGGTGGCAGAACGGATCGGATTCGACTCATCGTCATAGCCGAACAAGACATTTTTATTCCCGATGGTCACCGTGCAATCATACCAACCCGGCTCTTGCGGCGCATCGGGGGAATAAACGGGCGCAGACTCCGAAAGATCGAGCTTATTCTCCGAGCTGGATTTCAAAAGCGCCGCCGTATAAAGCTTGTCCCTGTATTTCTCGCCGTTTTCCACGCGATATTCAAGACTCGTGGGCGCGATATTCTCTCCGGAGTACATCGCGTCGGCGCCCGTCGGCGTGGTGAAGACCGCGGTCAAACGAAGCGGCGCGATACCGAAAGAGATCGTCGCCCCCGTGAGATCATAACTGCCCGCTTTCACGACCGTAACCGTGGCGGTATATTCGTCGATAACGTCCGGCGTAAGGAGATCGGAATCCACCGCTACGGGCGTGGCGTTATAGGTGACGGTATAATCCGTATCGATCACACCGACAAACGGCTTATCCGTCTTCGTCACTCGAAGCTCGACTTCGACCGCTTTTTCTTCTCCGTCATAGACAAATTCTCCCGCATCCGTACGGACAACGGAAACGGATTGTGCCGCGACGGTGAAGGTCTGCGCTTTAAAAGTGCCGCGGACTATACCCCGCGCATTGTCGCTTTTCAGGAAAGTCACGACACGCTTATACTTCCCCGCGAGCATCGGATAACCGCAAGGCTTATAAACAGAAACGTTTGCTTCCAAGGTCTCCTTGAAATAAGCGACGGTATAATCGACGTATTCGACAAGAGCAAGATCTCCGCCGTTTTGCGATTTAAACGCGATCGAAGGGATCTTTGCGCCGCCGTCATACTCGAAAGCGACGTCAAAAGGTCGAATGCCCGCAATGTCCGTCCTGTTTTCAAAACGGAAAATCGCGACGTCGTCCTTCTTTATATTGCAAACTTTGCAAACCGCGTTCTCATTCACGGAAGCGGCGAATTTCACCATGGCGACATACAAGCCGTCCGCCGTCGGCTCCGTTGCGCCCGCGAGCTTATGCAAGAGCACGCCTTCATCCGTGCAAAGATAATACGTCAAGGTATAATCCACACCCTTTTGCAGGGCATCGAGCTCGGCAAACGCCGCTCCGTTATGCGTGAAGGAGACCTCCCCGTCCGCATACGTAACGCCAAGCGTCTCGTACACGATACTATACGTGCCGCGATAGGTATCGCCCGCATGCACGTCAAGCTCCTCAACGTCTTCCGTAAAGGTCACGATATAACAATAATCTCCGACATTTGTCGGCGTCGCAGCGAGACCTTCGTACGACAAGGCATATTTACCTTCCAAGGAGGTGACGTCGAAACTCATCACGCTTGACTTGAAATCAAGTGTCGGAGGAACGCCTTCGCCCGTATAATAACTCTTGCTGTCATTAGCAGCGCTGACGGTGAGGCTCTCGTTCGCGATGATCTGGAACTCCTTTTCATCGAGCGTGCTGCCCGCCCCGATCGTATACGCCCCCAAGACGACTTTATTCACCTCGCCCGTTTTCAACGAAACTTTCACTTTATATCTCCCGGGCAATGCAGGCGCCGGCTCGGCATTCCACGTCCCGGACGAAGCGACATATTTCCAATACTTGACTTCATATTTTTCGCTCTCGTTATTTCTGAAACGATCGGAGATCGGAGCCCCGCTCTCGGCATCGAAGAAATAAGGATCCAGCGCAACGGACTCCGCAGCGTCCGTATTGATGACCAAATAATCAAGAAAATCACTTACGCTTTGATTCTTTCTGTACTTAACGACATAAGGGATCGGACGCACCGTAAAAGGCAGATCGATCACGTCGCCGTTTTTGACGCCGAGGGGATCATAATCCGCCGTAAAGCTCACGCGATAAAGGTAGCTACCTGCGGGAAACGCCTTGTAACGATCGGACGCAGAACCCGCCGTGGCGGAAAAAACGTTATAAACCTTCATCTCCGCAGAGGCATCCGCGACTTTCAAAACGGACGTCGTATAAGACGCCGTACCGAGAGAGGTAGCAAGATACACCTCGGAATCAGCGTCGGCGTCACCCTCATAAACAGAGGTCAGCGACAAAGCAAACTCATTCAACGCGTCCACGACCGTAAACTCCCGAGACAGCGTGCGATCGGGCGGCAACGCCGTAAGTGAAAGCGCCGCTTCATGCTCCGCGCTGAGCCCATGCGCTTGATCATGAAGGACGACCTTTACGCGATACGCGCCCGCAGAGAGGAGATCGCTCGCCGCGACGGGCGTCTCCGACACCGTCTCAAAAGAGATCTCATACTCTTCTGCGGCAAGAACCGCGGAACCGACAAGAACCGAAAGCCCGTCGGAAATATCCGAGGCGCGCAAACCGTCCGTGCGAATGACGGAGGTCTTCTCGTCCAAAGCGGGCACGACGAGAGAAACCGTCTCCGGAACGATCGAGAAAGTCTTCTCCCCGATCACAACGTCGGAGATCACGGAGACGTCTCCCCCTTTCGAGGCATATTTATAACCGACCACCCAACGATTCGCCACGACTTGCGCCGTATAGGTGCCGATTGCGGTGGGGGGCGTGGCTTGTCCGTCGAAGAGGAGATCGAACTTCGAGCCGTCTTCCGAACTCTCCGTCCAATGCCCCGTCTCCGTCTTCTCATAAAGTCTGAAAGAAAAATCATACGCCGCGCCGCCTTTATAAACAATGGTATCGGGAAGCACGTCGCCCGTATTCTTTACGGGAACTCCGAGCTCGGTATCGGCGTTAAATGTCAAATCGGCGGATATATACAAAGCACCGGAAGAAGGCTCCGCCTGCGCGAATGGGAGCGCAATCACTACGCCCAAGAGCAATGCCGTCAAAAGCAAGAGCGAAATCAATAAGCAAATGTTTTTTTTGTTTGTATGTAACGCGCGCATTATGCACTCCTATGCGTAGATAATTATACATAGTAATAATAGCACATTTTACGCGCGCGTGCAATACTTTAATGATAAATTCCCGCGTTCACCAAAACGTTTTTGACGACGCTCCCGAAAACCGCGCGATGATCTTGTTTTCCGAAGACGACATTACAGCCGAAGATCAGCAATACATCGGGGATCGCATGGCTTTCGCTTTTGAGTTCTATTTCCTCGGAAAGTACGGAAATTTCCGAATTTTCCAATTGAATCGGTATCGTAATGCAGAAGAGCGCTTCCGTCGGGATCGAGTCCATATGATACTTCTCCGCCAGCTCCTCGAAACGCACCTCCACCCAGATCTTTCCGAGGAGGAAATCCCCCTTTCTTTCGATGGAAATTTCTGCCAATTTTCCCTTGATCGGCAGGGAACCTGTATAGGCGACGATCATTTCGGAGAGCACGTACGAGAGTTCCTTTTCGTCAAGCGACTCCGTAAGAGGCTGCATCTTTCCTTCCGTGGAAAAAAGATCATAATCATCACCCGCTTTCGATCCAACCTTCTCTTCCACGCGACGGACCAGCGCCGCATCGAAGCCTCCGCGAAGATCCGCTTGAAAATATCCTTCCGACGTAAAAACGCTCACGGCTGACTCCTCCTCATTCGATTCGATCACCGTCGGCTCCGCTTTCGGCTCTTCCGATTTT
>CAMOUZ010000074.1 GCA_946626795.1 uncultured Clostridia bacterium | reverse complement strand
GCTTTCCCGACGCTTTTTTCATGGAAAAATCCCCCTCTCGATTATCGCGTAAGGGGGATTTTTTGTGTCGAAATTCTCTATTTTCCGCTTTCTTCCTTTTTCTCGTTTTCTTCGGATGTTTCTTTCATTTCTCCCGCCTCGAAATACGTGCTTGCCCGCGGATTTCCCGTCGCCCGCAAGAGGAAGGTGAAAAGGTATTGCAAGATGAGCCCGACGAGCGCCCCCGTCCACATCACGGAAAAGGCGTATCCGCCGCCGATGTCCCCGCCGCGGATTACGAGGATCTGATAGAGCGTGATCCCGAGGAAGCCGCCGACGACTGCCGAGAATAGGCAGGATGCAAAGGTTCGCCTTGCGGTGACGGCGCACCAAACGCCGATGGGGAGAGAGGCGAAAAGAATGATTTGCGGCGTGCCGAAGGATGTCTCCTCCCGAAAATGATAAAAATAAAGAAAAGCCAAGCCCGCCGTCACGAGGGCGGAGAGCGCGGCGGTCAAGATGTCGCTTGCTTTTTCCGCGCGTTTCAACAGGCAATAAAGGGCGATCGGGACGGAGAGGATGCCGCCGAGGGAGAGTGTATATCCTTTTCCCACGGAGATCCCGCCGCGGATATTCAGAAGAACGATGAGGAAGATCACGAAGGAAGCGACGTAATCATTGACGTACAGCCGCGCCGTGATCCCTTTTGCGAGACCGATCATAACGAATACCGCCGCGATGAGCAGACACATTTCTCCGATAAGCATAGCTTTTTCCCCGATATCCCGAAAGATAGTTTGCGCGCTTATCCCTTTCATATACTCCGAATCAGTTGACTTTTCGCAAAAAAAAAAAGATAATGTACGTAATTATGGATAGACAGGCGCGCATTATCGAAAGAATTCGTCGCGGCAGCGTGGCGAAGAAAGCGGGACTGATGAAGGGAGACGAGATCCTCACCCTCCAAGGCTATCCCTTTGTCGATGATATGGACCTCGCCTTTTACGAGCAGGAAGAGGAGATTTCTTTGACGATTTTGCGAGAAGGAGAGACCCTTTCTTTCACGATCGAGAAAGAGGAATCGGAGCCCCTCGGAATCGAGATGCGGCAGTCCGATTATATCATTCCCTGCAAGAATAACTGTCTCTTTTGCTTTGTGCGTCAGCTTCCGAAAGGGATGCGCGAGACGCTTTATGTGAAAGACGACGATTATCGCATGAGCTTTGCAATGGGGAGTTATGTCACGCTCTCGAATATTACGGATGAGGAGATCGAGCGCATCAAGCGCCTCGCTCTCTCCCCCCTTTATATCTCCGTCCATTGCTATACGAAAGAGCTCAAACGCAAGATCTGCAAGAATCCGCGGAGCGCGGAGCTTTTCTCGATCATGGAGGAGCTCGCTTCCGCTCATATCATGATGCATACGCAGATCGTGATGATGGAGGGGATAAATGACGGGGAAGAGCTCAAACTCACGATTCAAGAGTTGGCGAAACTTTATCCTTCCGTCAAGACGGTGGCGGTCGTGCCCGTGGGGCTTACCAAGCATAGAGAAGGCCTGCCCGAGCTTACTCCCATCAGCAAGGAGAATGCGAATCGGACGATCGATTGGGTGGAATCTTTTAATGCGGAGATGACGGAGAAGCACGGCGAGCCTTTCGCCTTTTGCTCGGATGAGATGTATCTCATCGCGGAGAGAGAGCTCCCGCCTTATAAGTCGTATGGCACGTTCGAGCAGGTGGAGAACGGCGTCGGACTCGTGGCGAATTTCTTCCACGAGGCAGATTTCGAGCTGGCTTCCGGCGTGGAGCCGAAAGGGGAGTACAGCACCATCACGGGGATGTCTTTCGCCCCCCTCCTTCGCAAATATGTAAAGCGCCTCGAAGCTCTTTATGACGTGAAAGTGGACGTATGTCCCGTGCGAAATGACTTCTTCGGAGAGAGCGTCACGGTCTCGGGTCTCGTTACGGGAGGCGACATTATCAAGCAATATAAGGGGAAACTTCGCTAGGACGTTATCATTCCGCGCACGATGCTTAGGGAGTTCAGCGGCGTTTTCCTCGATGAGGTCACCCTTTGTCAGTTGGAAAAGGAGCTTGACGTAAGAGCGCATGTCGCGGACGGCGGCGCGGGATTTATCGATATTTTAGGTGGTGAAAAATGAGCAAACCTTTACTTGCCATCGTGGGCAGACCCAATGTCGGGAAGTCCACGCTTTTCAATAAGATCGTAGGGAAACGCATCAGCATTTCGCATAATACGCCCGGCGTCACGCGGGATAGGATCTATGCCGACGCCTCGTGGCTGGACTATCATTTTACGGTGATCGATACGGGCGGGATTGAGTGTAAGAGCGAGGATATGATGTGGCGGCACATTCGGGCGCAGGCAGAGACCGCCATCGAGATCGCCGACGCTATCATCTTCGTCGTGGACGGCAAGGGCGGACCTCTTCCCGACGATTATGCCATCGCGGATATGCTTCGTCTCTCGGGGAAGCCCATCGTGCTCGCCGTGAATAAGCTGGACAATCCCTTTGAGACCGCCTATGAGTTTTACGAGCTCGGGCTTGGCGATCCCTTCATTCTCTCCGCAGAGCATAACATAGGGATCGGCGACATCCTCGAAGAGGCTTGCCGTCATATGCGGAAAGCGGCGGAAGATGAGGCGGACGAGACGCGGATCAAAGTCGCCGTTGTCGGAAAGCCGAATGCGGGCAAGAGCTCTCTTGTGAATAAAATTCTCGGCACGAAGCGCACCATCGTCAGCGACGTTGCTGGCACCACGCGCGACGCCATCGACACCCCCTTCCTTCATAACGGAGAGGAATATATCCTCATCGACACGGCGGGCATCCGCAGGAAGCGCAGCGTGGAAGAAGATGTGGAGTATTACAGCGTGCTTCGCGCTTTCGGCGCGATCAAGCGTGCGGACGTCGTCTTCGTCGTCGTGGATTCGGAAGAAGGTCTCACCGAGCAAGATATCAAGATCATCGGCAAGGTGCATGAGGAAGGAAAGGCAAGCCTTATCGTGATGAATAAATGGGACAAGATCGAGAAAGACACCCATACTGTGGAAAAATTCAATAAAGACCTCAAAGAAAAGTTGAAGTTTATGGATTATTTCGTCCCGATGTATGTCTCCGCCCTGACGGGGAAGAGAGTGGATAAGCTTCTCGACGAGGCGAAGCGTGTGGCAGCGAATGCGAAGCGGCGTATCACGACGGGGATCTTGAATGACGTTGTGATGGATCTCGTCGCGATGAATGAGCCCCCCACGAAGAACGGCAGAAGGATGAAGCTCTTCTTCGCCACCCAAGCGTCGGTTTGTCCGCCCACCTTCGTCGTCTTTGCGAATGACGCTTCGCTTATGCATTTCTCGTATCTCCGTTATTTGGAGAACGGGATCCGCAATGCTTTTGATTTTTCGGGCACGCCCATCCGCGTAATTGTGCGTGACAAAACGGAAGAAAGCGAGTATAATGAGTAATCGGAGGTTCAAATGAAATACGAATCACTGACAGCAGAATCATTGAAAAAAGAACTTACCGCAGAGAAAAAACGCTACGACGCCTTCGTGAAAGAGAAGCTCAGCCTCGATATGTCGCGCGGAAAGCCCGCCGCAGACCAGCTTGATCTGGCGATGCCGCTCCTCTCGGCGTTGAATGAGAATACGAAGTTCCCCAAGGGACCGGATTATCGTAATTATGGTCTTTCGGACGGCATTCCCGAGCTGAAAGAGCTCTTTTCCGAGCTTTTCGACGTCCCGCAGGAGTATGTCTATATCGGCGGGAACAGCAGTTTGAATCTGATGTACGATATGATCTCGGACGCGATGCTGACCGGCGTTCTCGGCGGCACGCCTTGGACGAAGCTCGAAGGGAAGGTGAAGTTCATCTGTCCCGTTCCCGGTTACGACCGTCATTTTAATATTTGCGAGAAGCTCGGTATCGAGATGATCTCCGTCCCGATGAATGAGAACGGTCCCGATATGGATATCGTCGAGGAGCTTGTCGCTTCCGATCCTATGATAAAAGCGATTTGGTGCGTCCCCCGTTTCAGCAATCCGAGCGGGATCGTGTATAGCGAGGAGACATTGCGGAGGCTCGCCAAGATGAAGGTCGCGGCGCCCGATTTCCGCATTTATTACGACAATTCGTATTTTGTCCACGAGCTTTACGAGGATGCTCCCGCCTTGGCGAATATTTTCGACATTGCGAAAGAATTCGGCACGGAGGATCGTATCTATATGTTTTCCTCCACCTCCAAGATCACCTTTGCGGGCGGCGGCGTCTCCGTGCTCATCGCTTCTCCCAAGAATATGGCTTCCGTCAAGGAGAAAATGGGCTGGAAGACCATCGGGTTTAATAAGGTGTGGCAGTACGCC
Source organism: uncultured Clostridia bacterium (assembly GCA_946626795.1). Classification (GTDB taxonomy): domain Bacteria; phylum Bacillota; class Clostridia; order Christensenellales; family CAG-1252; genus CAG-1252. The sequence continues at coordinate 1,504 of CAMOUZ010000074.1, read as the reverse complement.
CACGCGCTTTTCTTGGGCTCTGCGAATAATGTCAAAGCCATTATGAAAGAGCAGGCGAGCCGCATCCGTCCGAAGTTCGATTTGGTCTTAAACGCTTTGAAAGAGAGCTTCGGTGACAGTGATCTCGTGACGTGGAACGAGCCGAAAGGCGGCTATTTTATCTGCCTCAAATGTCCGAGCGGAACGGCGAAAAAGATCTGGGCGACTTGCAAGAAAGCAGGGCTGACCATTACGCCCGCAGGCGCTTCGCATCCCTTGCATATGGACGATTCGGATTCCTATCTCCGCATCGCGCCCACTTATCCCTCCTTGGAGGAGCTCGGGAAGGCGACGGAGATCTTGATGACCGTCATCAAGATGGCTGTGATCGAGAGCTTGTTGAAATAAAGATTCGGAAAAGAAAATTGCGTCGTTTCCCGTTTTCGGAAGGCGGCGCTTTTTTTTGTGAATTTCGTTCGCGAGGTTTTTGAAGTAGGGAGGATGCTCCCTCTTTTTGTTTATTCTCCCTTCGGCGCGCGTAAAAAAATTAAAAGTATATAATAATGAGTGGATATTCCAATAAACAATTGACATCATTTTTTAATATTGTTATAGTAAAATCGGAATAAAAAATCAAAAGGGAGGGGGTTATGTTACGTCTTGTCGATATCGTGAAGGATTACGTTTCGGGCGACACCGTCGTACACGCTTTGAAAGGCGTGTCGATGTCTTTTCGCAAGAGCGAATTCGTCTCGATTCTCGGACATTCCGGTTGCGGCAAGACCACGCTCCTGAATATCGTCGGCGGGCTGGATCAATACACCAGCGGCGACCTTGTCATTAACGGCGTTTCCACGAAAGAATATAAGGATCGCGATTGGGATAATTACAGAAATCATTCCATCGGGTTCGTCTTCCAAAGCTATAATTTGATTCCCCACCAGACCGTCCTCGGAAATGTTGAGCTCGCGCTTACGCTTTCGGGCGTGAGCCGCGCGGAAAGGAAGGAGAGGGCGAAATCCGCTTTGGAGAAGGTGGGACTCGGTGATCAGCTCGATAAGATCCCGAATCAGCTCTCGGGCGGACAGATGCAGCGCGTGGCGATTGCGCGTGCTCTCGTGAATGATCCCGAGATCATACTTGCGGACGAGCCGACGGGCGCTTTGGACACGGAAACGAGCGTACAGATCATGGATATCCTGAAATCCGTTGCGAAAGACAGGCTCGTCATCATGGTCACGCATAATCCCGAGCTTGCCGAGGCGTACAGCACGCGCATCATTCGTCTGAAAGACGGCGAGATGATCTCGGACAGCTTGCCGTATGAGGAGGACCTTACGGCGGAAGGGATCAAGGTGGAAAGCGAGGATCTCTCCGCGGAAACCGCAGCGCCCGCCGCTTTGACGAAAAAGAGGAAAAAGAGAGTCGCCGAGAAAAAAGCGGGCATGACCTTTATCACGGCGTTCGGGCTCTCTTTGCGAAATCTTTTCACCAAGAAAGCGCGCACTTTCCTCACCGCTTTTGC